>NZ_CEVWQM010000012.1:0-106651 GCF_982386235.1 Desulfotomaculum sp.
AAATCTCTTCCCTTGTTTTGTTGTGCCCAAACCGGGGCCTAAATGGTAAAATTCGCCTTCGTAGATGTAATAATTTTTATGTCACAAATAAAAAAGGGCGTGTCGCCATACGTTTTCATTTAAACGTTTTGCGACACGCCCCCCTTTGCTAATTATTGATTTGATTAAAAACCTTCCTTCGGTGACTCTTCCTTAAACAAATCCGTAGATAAATATCGTTCCCCCGTATCGGGCAATAACACGACCACCATTTTCCCCTTATTTTCTGGCCGACGTGCCACCTCCAGGGCAGCATACATTGCTGCTCCAGCAGAGATTCCCACCAGAATTCCCTCTTCCCGGGCTAATCTTCGGGCGGTTTCCATGGCCCTTTCACCCTCTACCTGAAAAACTTCATCTACCATTTCGAGATTAAGTACCTCAGGAATAAAACCTGCCCCAATGCCCTGAATAGGGTGTGGTCCCGGCTTTCCTCCAGATAATACCGGTGAGGCAGCTGGTTCCACTGCCACAGCTTGCAAAGAAGCTTTTTTCTCCTTAAGATAGGCACTGATTCCAGTAATGGTTCCGCCAGTTCCTACACCGGCAACAAATATATCCACATTCCCACCCGTATCCTCCCAGATTTCCGGGCCGGTAGATTCCCTGTGGGCCCTGGGGTTGGCTAAGTTGGCAAACTGCTGCAGAATCTTGGCATTACTCATTGTTGCCACCAATTCCTCAGCCTTGGCGATAGCACCCTTCATACCATCAGCCCCAGGGGTCAGGACGATTTCTGCCCCGTAGGCCTTTAATAAACTGCGCCTTTCCTGACTCATGGTTTCCGGCATGGTAAGAATTAATTTCATGCCCATGGAAGCACAAGTCAGGGCTAAACCTACCCCCGTATTACCACTGGTAGGCTCAATTAAAATTGTATCCTTGTTGATGGCACCGCTCTGTAAGGCATCGGAAATCATAGCATAAGCAATTCTGTCTTTCACACTACCACCCGGATTAAAGAATTCCACCTTGGCCAGTACTTCAGCATCTATTTCCCTCGTAATGTTATTTAGCCTGACAAGTGGTGTATAACCAATGGTCTCTAAAATACTGTTGTACACCGGCATCTTAAACCCTCCATAACAAAATTTATGTACCCTTAGGTTAGTATTGCATATTAACCAAGTAATAATCCAGCATGATCTATGAATTTTAATTCGTTATCTGTAGATTATATCCATATTTTATCACTAACAATTAGTTTGAAAATCCCTAATTGAACCCCCACTCCGTATAAATAGAAAAGCCGATCCAAACACATGTCCGGTCGGCTTTAATTGCATTTTATATAGCAATATTGTCAATATTTCACTTGAATTTACTGTAATCTCTTCAATATTTTGGTGATTATTTATTTAAGATTGTTTGCTTCAAATTCTCTCATTAATTCAACCAACTTCTCAACACCTTCAATCGGCATTGCATTATAAATAGATGCACGCATGCCTCCAACCGTTCTATGACCTTTTAGGTTCACAAAACCTGCAGCTGTGGCTTCCTTAACAAATTTGGCATCCAGATCTGCATCACCAGTTACAAAGGGAACATTCATAAGGGAGCGGTCTTCTTTGACAACCGTACCCTTGAATAACCGACTCTGATCCAGGAAATCGTAAATAATCTTTGCTTTCTTCTCGTTGTATTCCTTCATTGCTGTTAGACCACCGGATTTTTTCAGCCACTTGAAAACCTTACCGCAAATATAAATTCCATATGCAGGCGGCGTATTATATAAGGACTTTGCATCGGCATGGGTCTTATACCGCAACATGGTTGGCGTACCCGGAAGCACATCCTCTGTGATTAGATCTTCTCTGATAATTACAATTACTACACCTGCGGGCCCTACATTTTTCTGAACCCCTGCATAAAGAACACCATATTGGGTTACATCTACCGGCTCTGATAAGATACATGAGGAAGCATCGGATACCAATATTTTGCCCTTTGTATTGGGTAGCTTTTTAAATTTAGTTCCGTAAATGGTGTTGTTCTCACATATATAAACATAGTCAGCATTCTCTGAAATCGGGAGGTCAGAGCAATCAGGGATATAGGAAAAAGTTTTATCCTCACTGGATGCAATTTTATTAACCTTCCCAAATTTCTGGGCTTCTTGGTAAGCCTTTTTGGCCCATTGCCCGGTAACGATATAATCTGCAACACCGTTTTTCATCAGATTCATAGGAATCATCGAAAATTGAAGGCTCGCACCACCCTGAAGAAACAACACTCTGTAGTTGTCGGGAATATTCATTAAATCTCTTAAATCTTGCTCTGCAGTAGTAATAATCTCCTCAAAGGGCTTTGAGCGATGGCTCATTTCCATAACAGACATTCCTGTACCGTTATAATCCAGCATTTCATTGGCAGCTTCTTTTAAAACTTCTTCCGGCAATACGGCTGGGCCTGCTGAAAAATTATACACTCGTGACATCTTCGGTTCCCCCTAGTTATAAGTATTATTTTTAATCCTTCATCATTGCTAACCCTGAATTTTTTGTGGTAATTCATTCTTTTTCTCTTAAAGAGTAACACAGCAATTCTAAAGCGGTTATTCTAGATTATATTGGAATAAGTTAGTAAATTCAATGTAATTTCTACAATATTTTTATGCTACTCGTTGTGTTTTTTGTTGGGTGTTAAAAAATGTGTCCATTTGAAGCTATGGACACCGGAATTAAATGGAGCAACCGCTTTTTCCAGTAGCATTGGTTTAACAGGAAAGGAAAGCAAGATATCATCCCAGGAGTAGTATGCCGCTGCTGAGTGATTTGCATTACCATTGATTAAAGTTACTACGTAATTGATGTATATGCAATAAAGGCAGTGAGTTTCGCCCTTGTTTCTATGTCGCTCGGTTCAGATTGTACAGATATTCCCCTGACGCTATAAACTCGAAGCAAACCGTAAGCACCATCCCCTCGGTTTACCCAGAACTTTGCCAGTGCCAGTGAACTTAGCTATAAAAATATCCGTCCTGGTTATAATAAATTCAACTATTTAAAATGGATACTTTTCTATGCTGGAAGGGGACAATAACTTGAAACAAAAATGGGTCTTTTTTCTAACTTTAATTATTGTTTTGGGCTTATTACTATTATCAGGATGTGCTGCTGATGAGGAGATTATTGAAAATGCCTCCTATATAGGTTCGGATGCCTGTATCAGTTGCCACCAAAATATTGCCGATCACTATGGCATGACAACTCACGCCAAAATTTTTACAGGCATCGATAAATATCCTGTAAACTGGGATCAAAACGTCACTATCTGGGCTAATGCCGAGGGGGAAGATCCCCAAAGTACAGAATTGAATTTGAAAAACTCCCTAGGAGTAATGCTAGATCACTATGTGGTCAGTAAGATAGATGGAATTCCGGGTTTTCACAGAGTAGCTGCTTTAGAGAAAACCGATACTGGTTATGAGCTACAACCCCTAGACATAAAAGATGGGAATGACAAGGAATGGGTGGCCAAAAGTTATTCTAATTGTGTAGGTTGCCATAGTCCGGGATTAAGCGTTACAGGAATAGGAGCAAAAAACCTTGAATCCGGGCTAAGTTGTGAGACCTGCCACGGACCTGGAGCTGTCCATGCCCAAACAAAAAAACCAGAAACTATTATTGCGAATCAGAATGCCTGTATTACGTGTCACACTCTGGGAGAGCCAGCGCAAGCTGAAACTGGGGATTTTTTGATTGCTGATACCCATTACGGGGTTCGGAATTGGTTTGTTTCTGACCATTACACCAGCGGTTATTTAGCTTGTTTAAGTTGTCATACTCCCCACAGCACGAATAAACAGGGGAACATGCTAAAACAAGACTCCTTTAATGAAAACTGTGCTACCTGTCATGGACGGATGAAATTTAACCAAGATGAAATTATGTGGAAAAACCCTACCGATCTTCGCGGTCATTTCACCCGGGATCATAGTTTTGGTAAACTCCTATATGAAGATTTAGGGGATAAGCCAGAAACTAAGGAAATTGAAATAACGAACCCCGAAGCGATTAAAACAATCAAAAACTCATCCAAAGGGGGTGAGTAAAATGATTACCCTAAACAATCTTTATATCCAATATATTGGGTTGTTAATATTAATAGCAATCGTCGGAACGCTTATGATAACGGTGGCTCATTATATTGCAATTGGCCCTAATGCAAAAGGTTTAGGCAAATTAAAGCCGGAAATACAAAGACTTAATTTTCTGGAAATATCGTCCCATTTTATAAGAATGGCTAGCACGATCATTTTAGCCATTACGGGTATAGCCTTTGCTGTTTACAACACCCTTGGTCTAAGTTATCAATTTATTTTACATATCCACCTTTTCTTTGCTGTACTCTTTGCCCTTTCTTCATTCGTATCCATCCTAATCTGGATTAGAGATAATACCTTTAAAAAATATGATTGGGAATGGTTTAAGGTAATGGGAGGATATCTAACCAAAAAAGAAATCCATCCTCCCGCCGGCAAATTTAACGCAGGACAAAAGCTTTTTTACTGGCTTACCACTTTTTTAAGCATTTTTATCATATTTTCCGGCTATTTATTAACTTACCCTGCTCAATTCTCTGTCTACATGGTATTATGGGCATCCATTATTCATGGTGTTTCAGCGGTTATGCTAATAGCGGTGGTTATAGGTCATGCTTATTTAGGTAGCTTTGCTAACCCTGGAACAATTGGGTCTATCGCCCATGGTATGGTAGCCAAAGAATGGATTAAACTTCATCATCCTAAATGGGGCGATTGATGCGTGTGAGAATGTTATAAATTTTGCAGCTAATGCCTAGATCACTAAAAGGATTTAGGATGTTGATAACCATCTCTTTATCATCCGTTATCTTAATCCAATTCGCTGACCGTCGGTGTTCATACCGACGGTTTTTCTTTTTAGACATGATACCCTCAAGTCCATTTTTGGTTACCGCTTCCCAGAGCAGCAATCCCTTACCGCTTACTCTATTGTTGTATATGTTCCCTGTTCTTTATCTTTTTAAATAAAAGTTCTATTATAACAACAAAAATTAAACAGCAAACAATAAATATCGTGTTAATATTAAACTACTAAAAATGAGCGAGGTGCTTTTATGAAACCTGAAACACTCTTTTTAAAGATTGCTGTTATTCTTATGGGCCTTCCAGTCCTTGTCTTGTGCCTATTGGGGTTGTTTTGGTTAGCTAAAGATACCGTAAATCCAGATTATGCCCCTATGCTATATCCCATTGTAATCGGTATGTATAGTGCGTCGATTCCTTTTTACTTTGCTTTGTATCAAGCGATTAAGCTATTAAGCCATATTGACAAAAACAAAGCATTCTCGGAATTATCGGTTAAGAATCTAAAGAATATAAAATACTGTGCAATCGCAATCAGTACCTTGTACGTGCTAATCATGCCATTTGTCTATCTCTTCGCCGAGCAGGACGATGCTCCGGGTCTCCTTATAATCGGAATGGTCATTATCTTTGCTTCAATGGTGATAGCAGTCTTTGCTGCTGTTCTTCAAAAGCTATTAAAATATGCCATCGACATAAAATCAGAAAATGATTTAACGGTTTGAGGTGAATAACATGGCCATTATAATCAATATTGATGTGATGCTAGCTAAAAGAAAAATGAGCGTAACTGAACTTTCGGAGAAGGTTGGAATAACCATGGCTAACCTATCCATCTTAAAAAATGGAAAGGCAAAGGCGATTCGATTATCAACTCTGGAGGCAATTTGTAAGGCTTTAGAATGTCAGCCTGGAGATATTTTAGAATACAAAAGTGACGATGACCGTCAAATATAATAACGTATGGTTAATAAACAAGGATTAGGGAGGTATAACCATGGACATTAGCAATTTGATTATAGAAAACATTGCTAACCCCCATGAGCTGGAGAGAATATATAGAAAAGAACCCGAGGCTTTTAAAAAGTCTATCTCATACACCTGGAAAAAGAACCCTAATTCGCAGGTTCTTGCGGTTTGGTATGAAAGATTGTATTTCAAGGAGACAGTAAATCCAGAAAAACCTTCCTTGTTTCGGAAGGATTTCTTATCCATGGGCATTTTAGCAATTCTGGCCGGGATAAGTACCCGGGTAATTTGGCATTTTGTCGAACAGCAAGCAATAGCCCCTATTAACCTTATTTTTGGTATCGTTCCCTTTATTGCTGCCTATTTTGTATATAATAATACGCCTAACAAAAAGGTTCTTTACACCCTTGCATCGTTATTCCTAATCTCTGGCTTTTATTTTAATATGCTGCCATTGGAGCAAAAAGACAGTATTATCCTGGCTTATTTACACCTTCCTATTTTCTTATGGGTACTATTAGGTTTAGCATTTACAGGAAATGAATATGGCCTAGGCAGTGCAAGATTAGCCTACCTTAAATTTAATGGGGAATTTTGCATACTCTATGCCAGCATGGCAATCAGCGGCATGCTACTAACAGCATTAACCATGCAGTTGTTTAGAATGATCGGCATGAATATATCTGAATTCTATTTTGAAAATGTCGTTTTATTTGGAGCCGCCGCCCTCGCTATTGTGTCGACACACCTGGTATCAAGGAACCTTAAACTTGCTAAAAATATTGCACCATATATAGCCAAAATCTTTAGTCCTCTTGTACTGGTTACTTTGTTGGTCTATCTTATAACGGTTATTTGGGTTGGTAAAAATCCATTCTCGGACCGCAATTTCCTTATCGTCTTCAACGGAATACTCCTAAGTGTATTGGCCATCACCATATTCTCCATTACCGAAAGCAGCACAGACGAGAAAAAGAACATTTCTAGTTATATAAATTTTGCCCTAATCGTTCTTGCGCTTGTCATTGACAGTGTGGCGTTATCAGCCATCGTGTTCAGGCTTTCTTCTTTTGGCATTACACCCAACCGACTCGCTGTGTTAGGAGTAAACATCCTTATCTGGACCAATCTAATTTGGATTATGCTCTCCTATATGCGTTTTCTACAAAACAAAACAGGACCTTTAACCATCCAAAATGCCGTTACCACATATTTGCCTATCTATGGACTCTGGGCAGCTTTCGTTACCTTTACTTTTCCTTTAATTTTTTCTTAGAAAAGTTAAGACAGGCACTGGTTTGGGCCAGAAGAATATGTTACTGGAATTCTATTTAATTAAATGACCACATCAGCATAAGCTGATGTGGTCATTATTGTGACCAATGTGGTCAAAATGTGATCATAGACCAATCTAAGAATTCTTCAACCCTTGATTTTACCGGGTTTCAGGCATTTATTATATCATGCCGCCCATCACATACGAGCTGTAACAATTATTATGTGAGTGCGTTAAAAGTGCTGAAACAAAAGGATTTGTTAATTTATTACTGTAACATCTACGATGATTTTTAATATGTATTTCATAGCCTGCGTGAGCATTTTGTGAGCATTTAAAATTCGGATTATCATTGCTAATTAAGGGCTTAAGCTATTCTATTTATGTTTTCTTTTTAAACATCTGCCGCTCCTTTTCCCGCATCTCTGCCAACACATCAGCCACCGGCCTTCCGTATATCCTAGAGTGCCTTTTGGTTAAGAAAGAATTATCCTGACTCTCATATCTATTCCCCACCAGATCGGGAGCGTTAACTAAAAACGGTTCCCGGTACTCTCCTTTTCCATCTAACCAGCTAGCAATATACTGAAACCTTGCGGTTCCTTGCATGGCCGTCTCAGGCGTAAAGGTTGGGTAAAGGTAGTTCTCCGTTCTCCAGTCGTTGATACACGGCATCGTTTGTATTCTTGAATATATGCCAGTTAAGCGAACTACTTAAAAGAATCTCCACAAAAGCACTCGGTAACCGCTTGAAGTTGAGGAACAGAAACAGTGGTGCTACCAGATACTTAGGCCCCTCTGCCAGTAGACGCTTGCAAAAGTGTATTAGCCCGGGCGACAAGAATTGGTGGGGCTCATTAAGCACCAACCACGTAGGAGCTCCTACTCCGCCCATAGAAAGTTTAGTTAAAAAGAAGAATACGCCTGGGTCTATTATATCTTTTTAATCCACTTAACCATACCAAAATACAAATTGCTGATATAATAGTAACATCATACTATACTACAAATATTTCTAAGTACGTATTTTTAATCTCTATCATAGTTCATTCTCCTCGTAAATAATATTAAATTTCTAATATGGTTTAATCCTTCAGCACTATCTTTTTATTCGGTCATTATTGAATGAAAGTAAAGGCGAATAATTTAAACTTCTCTTACATCTCTACACCCTTGCATGTCAAGGAAACAATTAGAAACCGCCATCACTGGCGGCTTTCTCTTACAAAGATGACACCCTTCTATCTATAGTTTGCTTTCGTACGACAAGTTGAATCATTATGCACTACCACGCTAAAGTTGACAAATAAAAAATCCGTGATACAATTAACAAGTTGCCGCGGGATAGAGCAGTTGGTAGCTCGTCGGGCTCATAATCCGAAGGTCGTAGGTTCAAGTCCTGCTCCCGCAACCAAGAAAATTAACCCTGCCGAATGGTGGGGTTTTTGTATTTATCCTGGCATAAGAAAAGAGCCCGGAGGCTCTATTTTACAATGTAACTATAGATAATATTCCTCTTATAATACCTTACCTCTCCTACAAATAACTCTCCTGGCTTTTTTAGATTAGGTAATCTAGAGTCTAAGTTGCAATTAATCTCTTCTATTTCTGCTACTTTAAAGTAATTTGCGTGATCTCCAGTTAAAATACCTGAGCAAATTTGTCCATCAATAGTCTTTATAACTATACGGCTCCCTATCATTTAAAGCACCTCCCCTCCCGCAAATTTCGGCAAAAGGAGAACAATTTCCTGCAAAACAAAAACTGCCATCACCTGGCGGTTCACACTACTACTTATGCCATTATAGGGCCTTTTTAACTACCAAATGTTGCATATTTGTCGCATGTTTCATTTGCTAACCCTAACTCTATTGCAATGGCAAGTAATATCCCATTTATCCAACGATATAATGTCGCCCTATCGCAGCCAATTTCTAGTGCTATACCAGCATCAGTTAGTCTTCTTGGACGTTGCCAGTACTTTAGTACTACCAGTTTAACCTTTTCTTCAGGTAACTCTCCAATAACTATATTAATAGCTTTTATTACCTGCTCCATTCTTTTTATTCGCTTGTTAGTAAGAATGGCAATTGCTTTGGCTTCAGCTGGTCTCCCAATACGATGGGTAAATGCACTTGTATTACCACCAACATCATCAACCATCGTAGGTGCTCCTTCTGCAATATCCTCTTTAAGCTCTATTAATTCCATTTTCGTCTGAGGATAATCCCTAAGTTCTGCCTCTATATATGCTTTAATCTCCTTTTTTAGTGCCATCTTCCCCCACCCCCACGATTATGATATACTGAAATTGCTAGATCTCCGCTCTGCCCATGCGGGTGGGGCTTTTGCTTATTCCGGTTGGGTTCCTATAAGTTTTACCTTATGTGGTTCATCACAATATCTGTATTTTACTTCAGACCTCTTCGGATGTAGAATTTAACCATAGCAAGAAACAAATGACTCAAACCGAAAAGAGGTGCAACAAAATGCGTAAACTAATCGAAGAACTTCTCTTCATTGCAGATGTTGCTTTTGAATATGCATACAATAAGCGCAAATAGATTTACTACTAAACTCCTTCCTGATTTAGGGAAGGAGTTTTTTGTTGTAACATCATGGATGGAATGTTCACTAATGTTATTAAAATGTTACAGGGATTAGAGATTTTGTATTGAATGAGACAAGAATAACAGTTTTGATATCTTATGTTTTTGAGGTGTATTAATGAAACGAACAATAATTATTTTATTACTGCTTTTTACCTTGACTGGTTGCAAGGAAAATGTCAAATCTAATGAAATGTACTTCTTAACAAGTGCCAAAGAAATTACTTTTGAAAAGTATAGTACCGTCATGGGCTTACCAGAGAATCAAATTCTAATAACAAATGACCCTACCGAAATTAGTAAAATTATTAATTCTATCCTAAGTGAAAAAGACTGCGATGAAGATTATATCTTTGCAAGGATTCAAAAGCATCCTGGATTACCGGAATATATTAAGAAGATAGAATACAGGATGGAAGGGTTGTTAAAGCTGGCTGGTTTAGACGAGAGCCTTACCCCCCACTCCTTGCGTCACACTCATACCTCATTATTGTCAGAAGCTGGTGTGGGCCTGCCTGAGATCATGGAGAGGTTAGGGCATGATGATGACGATACCACCAAGAAAGTATATCTGCACGTTACAAAAACAATGAGAAAAGAGGCTGCCCAAAAGTTCAGTAAACTAATGAGCAACCTCTAATCTGTAACATCTTTTCATAGCCTGCGTGAGCATTTTGTGAGCACTACGGGCTACTTATATCGTTGGCACCAGTAATTACACGGGTTTTAAGACCGTTTTACATCATGCCGCCCATGCCACCCATGCCGCCCATACCGGCCATTGGGTTGCCGCCGTCTTTTTCGGGCTTATCGGCTACTAGTGTCTCAGTGGTCAGAACCATGGCTGCGATGGAAGCAGCGTTCTGTAAAGCGGAACGAGTCACTTTAGCAGGATCGATAATACCGGCAGCGATCATATCAACATATTCTTCGGACATGGCATTGAAACCTTTGCCAGTGGTACGAGCTTTTTCTACTACTACAGAGCCTTCAAAGCCTGCGTTGTTGGCGATTTGACGTAGGGGCTCTTCCAGGGCACGCTTGACTAGATCTACACCAGTTTTTGCGTCACCTTCAAGCTGAATGCTGTCTAGGGAAGAGATGATATTTACAAAGGCAGCACCACCGCCGGGTACGATACCTTCTTCAACAGCTGCACGAGTAGCGTTTAGAGCATCGTCAATGCGCAGCTTTTTCTCTTTCATTTCAACTTCAGTGGCTGCACCAACTTGGATAACAGCTACACCGCCAGCCAGCTTGGCCAGACGCTCTTGTAGTTTTTCGCGGTCAAATTCGGAAGTGGTATCTTCGATTTGCTTCTTAATTTGAGCGATACGTCCCTCAATACTAGCTTGCTCTCCGGCACCGCCAACAATGATGGTTTCTTCTTTCTTAACCCGAACTTGACGAGCAGTACCAAGCATTTCTAGGTCAGCCTTGTCTAACTTGAGACCGATATCTTCGGTAATTACGGTACCACCGGTCAGAATAGCAAGGTCTTCTAACATAGCCTTACGACGGTCACCGAAACCAGGAGCCTTAACGGCTACTACATTAAGCGTGCCGCGAAGTTTGTTCAGCACCAGGGTAGCCAGTGCTTCACCTTCCAGGTCTTCACAAATCAGCAGTACGGGCTTGTTGCCAGTTTGGACAACTTTTTCCAAAACGGGCAGCAGTTCTTGTACGGAAGAAACTTTCTTATCGGTGATTAAGATGTAGGGATCGGTGAGAGCCGCTTCCATCTTATCCGTATCCGTGATCATGTAAGGAGAAATATAACCACGGTCGAAATTCATACCTTCAACAACCTCTAAATTGGTCCCAATACTCTGGGATTCCTCAACGGTAATAACGCCGTCTTTACCCACTTTTTCCATGGCTTCGGCAATCAGGTTACCGATGGACTCATCGTTAGCAGAAACGGTAGCAACCTGGGCAATCGCTTCTTTGCTCTCAATGGGCTTGGCCATTTCTTTAATTTCTTCAACGGCCTTTTCTACTGCCTTTTCAATACCACGCTTGATAATCATGGGGTTCGCACCGGCGGCTACGTTCTTGAGACCTTCACGTACCAAAGCTTGGGCTAAAACAGTAGCAGTGGTGGTGCCGTCGCCGGCAACATCGTTAGTCTTGGTGGCTACTTCTTTAACCAGCTGCGCACCCATGTTTTCAAAGTGGTCTTCCAGCTCAATTTCACGGGCGATGGTTACACCATCATTGGTAATGGTGGGAGCACCAAATTTTTTCTCAATGACTACGTTACGACCCTTGGGTCCAAGGGTTACTTTAACAGTTTCGGCCAGAGCATTAACGCCTCTTTCCAGTGCCCTGCGAGCTTCTTCGCGGAAAATAATTTCTTTAGCCAAGGTTTTGACCTCCTTAGAATCTTAAATACTGGGTAAGTACAAAAACAGAAAATAAATTATTCAATAACAGCCAGAATGTCCATTTCACGCAGGATTAAATATTCTTCTTCGTTTAGTTTAATTTCGTTGCCAGCATACTTGGAGAAAAATACTTTGTCCCCTGCTTTTAAATCAAGGGCAGCACGCTGACCATTTTCCAACAGACGACCGGGGCCTACAGCCACGATTTCACCCTGCTGGGGTTTCTCCTTTGCAGTATCAGGCAGTACAATACCGCTTTTAGTTTTTTCTTCCTGGGGCAGTGCCTTAACGACTACCCTGTCACCTAATGGTTTAATCACAAAAAACCCCTCCTTTGAAATATTTAAGGTTTTTAGAATATACGGGTAAGATTTTTGTTAGCACTCATCTGTGTTGAGTGCTAACACCTAATAAATATAATATAGAACAAGAAATTTAAAATCAAATACCCCGTAAAACAAATACAACCAATTATGTTGCTTATAATCCATAATACGGGTATTTATCTTTTAATTTCTCCTTCTACATTACATTTACATTGGCTTTTATCTATTATTTCCCTCACTAGGTATTTTTGCCCTATTCCTGGTTATTTTATGCAATGTTTTTAACAAATTTTAGATTATTTTAAAAATGTCCGCATTCCCCACCACGGCCTGTCAAGATCTCCAGGCCATGGGGCAATACCGGCAAAATAACATCCAGGCATTCCCTTACTCCTTTTACGCTGCCAGGTAAGTTAATAATTAGGGTTTTACCTCTGGTGCCACTGACTGCTCTGGATAACATAGCCTTGGGGGTTTTTTTCAGGCTTTCAGCCCGAATGGCTTCTGCCAATCCTGGCACCTGCCGATCGATAACGGCAAGGGTAGCCTCCGGCGTATTGTCTCTGGGTCCCAACCCGGTTCCACCCGTGGTGAGAATCAAGTCCATACCCGCCTGATCAGCAAATTCGATGAGGGTATTTTTTATAACCTCTGGATCATCCGGTACAATGCAATATTGTTCCACATTCCCTAAACCCTTGACCATTTCTCTTATTGTGGCACCGCTAATATCTTCTCTTTGCCCCTGGGACCCTTTATCACTCATGGTGACAATTCCTATTTTGTACATTTGCTCCCACCTCACCTTTTGATCTAATCTTCACATATTGGCTGCGTTGGGGTACAATAAAAGTAACTGAATTTTGCTTTATTATGCTTTTACCTTCTAGGGGGTTATCAAATGGTCAAGCAATCAAATAAAACAACTTCTCAAATTATACGTATTAAAGGGGACAAAATAATAACCACCGAAGACTTTCTTGTGCGGGAAGTACCCATAACACTGTTTCTAAATGATAAAGAGTTTGTTACAATGGTTTGTTCTCCTCAGGCAGTGGAAGAATTGGCCATCGGGTTTCTTTGCTCGGAAGGCCTTTTACAATCACTGGATGAAATTAAAAACATTCGGTTTGACGAAGAAAACGGCATTGTTTACCTGGATGCGCCAGGTATCGAGGCCGAGTCTAAGTTTCTTAAACGAAACATAACCAGCTGTTGTGGCAGGGGACGACCCGTCTTTTACTTCGTCAACGATGCAAAAAGCATGAACAAGGTAACCACCGATCTAATGATAACACCCGGCATGGTCTGGGATCTCTCTGACCGTCTAGAGGAAATGTCTACCCTTTTTCAGGAAACAGGTGGTGTTCATAATGCCGCCTTATGTACCCCCACCGAGGTTGTTTATTTCTATGAAGATGTAGGACGTCATAACGCTGTGGATAAAATATTTGGTCGTTCCTTTTTAGACAAAATTCCTTTGGAGGATAAGATCCTGGTCTTCAGCGGTAGAATTTCTTCGGAAATCGTTATCAAAATTGGCAAAATGGGATTGCCTGTAATTATCTCCCGCTCTGCCCCGACCGATCTAGGCTTAGAAATGGCCCAGCAGTTAGGTATCACCGTGATCGGCTTTGCCAAGGGAGAAAAAATGAATGTCTATACCTATCCCGAGCGGATTTTGGGATAGCTTTGGAGTATTACTTATGGATCGGCCATGGGCCAATGGGCGTGTGCCATGGCTCACGGCCCATTCCCAAAGCACTCAGCAAAAGTCTCCTGACAAACCCTTTCCACCTTTTCCCGAAACTCACCAAAGCACTTAACTAATTTGTTGCCTTCAGGTGTCAGTGTAGCACCGCCGCCGAGATCCCCGCCAACTTGGGTTTCTACCAGCAAAACCCCCCAGCTTTTTTCTGCCCTTTTGATTTTTCCCCAGGCAGCCCGGTAAGACATACCCATTCTTTTAGCTGCCTGGGATATGGACCCATAATCGTGCACATTCAAAAGAAGATAATAGAGCCCATCGCCAAAATTGGTCTCCCCCTTTTCCAGCCACACTTTACAGCCTGGTCGAAAAGGTTCTGCCGGAGGCCGCTTCAGGTTGTCCGGGTCATTCTTCTTCATACTTCCTCCTAGATCCCCTGACGATACATAACCCCGCCGCAATCCCGCAGGTCATAGCCACCCAAGGCTGCCACCTGGTGTCTGAACTCTGGGGTTGCAATCACTTCCAACAATCGTTTGATATAAGGGGTATCCCAATATTCACCTGGAATACAAAGGTCATAACGTTCTTCTACCACTGGCACAAAATCTAAATCCAATGCCTTAGCCGCCGCCAGGATACCCAATGAGGCATCGGCGGCACCACTGGCCACTGCCGCTGCCACTGCCATATGGGTATACTCTTCGCGGTTGTAGCCATAAATGCTATCTGGATCAATATTAAGTTGCTTTAGGCGGTAGTCCAACAAGATCCTGGTACCGGCTCCCCGCTGTCGGTTAATAAAGCGAATCCCTTCCCGGGCCAGATCTTCTAAACCTTGAATCTCAAAGGGATTGCCCTTAGCCACCATCAGGCCCTGCTGACGGTAGACTAAATTCACCAGAACGACCGGACGATCCCCCAACAATCTTTGAATATAGCTCACATTGTAATCACCCGTCTCTTCATCCAATAGATGGGTTCCAGCACAGTGACATTCGCCCCGCTTCAAGGCCGAAAGACCTCCCAAACTGCCTACATTGGCACTGGAAAGGCTGGCTTCGGGAAACCTGCGGCGCAGGTGATTGGCTAAAATATCCAGGGACATATCATGACTTCCGATGACCACCGTGGTCTGTCTTACTTCTTCCAGTGGCCGCATCAGTTCTACCTTAACGGATTCCCCCGCTCGGTAACCCTCCGAAAGCCTGGGAACTCTTAGCATGCCATCGGCCCGAACCAGGGACATGATGACCCCCGCGCCCCTAGAGATGGGAGTGGCGATTAACTTCTCACCTACCTGACCCATCTTTACCCGGATGAATTCCTCTACCCCCATGGGAGATGGCATCTTGCGTGAAACAATGGCCTCGGCGGTGACCGGATTGGGCGGGATCGAGCCTAACATTTTATAAATAATGGGACGAACAAATAACTCCATGGCCAGATAGGCTGAAACCGGATAGCCGGGTACACCAATTACGGGCTTGCCATGGATTTCACCCAATATAACGGGTTTCCCCGGCTTTATGGCCGCACCATGGGTTAAAAGTGTGCCCAGCTCCCGCACCAGCTCCGCGGTATAGTCCTCCCGTCCCGCGGAAGACCCCGCATTAATAACAACAACATCTGCCTTTGCCACTGCTGTAAGAATCGATTGCTTTAATTCGCCCCAGTCATCAACAGTAATCGGCCAACGCAGGGGTTCACCGCCCCAGGTTTCAACTAGGGCACCAAAAACCCTGGTGTTATACTCTACTATATCACCGGGCTTGAGAGCCCCCCCGGGTTGAACCAATTCTGTACCAGTGGGCAATAAAGCCACCTTGGGTTTGGGATGAACTTTAATTTTACCGATGCCCCCAGCCAAAATTCCCCCAATATCCATTGGTCGAATTTTATGATTCGCTGGCAGAATCATCTCGGTGGCCACCACATCTTCCCCAATGGCCCTCACATGTTGCCAGGGGGCCGCTGCGGAGGTTATTTCAAAGACATCCTCTGCCACAAAGTGAACATCTTCAATCATAATCACTGCATCACAACCAGCAGGGATCGGATCGCCCGTATCCACCACCTGAGCTTTCTCACCCAATTGAATCGTCTTAGGTGCAGCATCGGAGGCCCCAAAGGTAATGGCGGAATCCACCGCAATACCATCCATGGCCGAAGCATTGTAATGGGGTGAAGAATGAAAGGCAAAGATAGGTTCTGCGGTAACTCGCCCCAAAGCTTCCTCGGTAACAATCTCCTCTGGTGCAAGGGGAGCCAACGTGCCTTTTCCCCTGAGGTGCTGGAACAAGCCCTCTAATGCTTCTTCCCACGGGCGATCATCCAGATATACATCACGTTTATTTCTCATGGCTTAATCTCCTGTTCTTTTTATCTAAAAAAGCCATACATCTAGTAATTCCCCAGCTTCTACCCCTTCTTTACCCAGGGGAATGTGGGCCACGCCGTCAGCTTTCACCATGGTACTGATCAGTCCTGACTTACCCAACACAGGATCAGCCACGACGGTGCCATCATCCAATCGGCGCAGAGCAACCCTTACAAAATCCTCTCGTCCGGTGGCGGAGTGTATATTTCGAGTAATGGCTGCCCGTAAGGGATAACTTCTATCGGTCACCCTGTGCAGGGTTCCCTTAATGATCGGTCTTGCTAATAGGTCAAAAACAACCATGGCTGAGACTGGATGACCTGGTAAACCAAAGACAACCTTCCCCTCCACCACAGCCCCAATCGAAGGCTTGCCCGGTCTTATAGCAATACCATGGAATAATAGCCCCGGATTGCCCAAGGTTTCGATAACCTTAGCCGTAACATCCCGGGCACCCACCGAACTGCCACCGGAAATCAGCACCATCTCATTTTCCTCGAGAGCGGTTAACATAGCCTGTTGCAAAGCAGCAAAATTATCTTCAATAATTCCGTATAGAGTGGGTCTCCCCCCAGCCTCTAAAACCTGCCCATAAAGGGCATAGGAATTGATATCTCTCACCTTGCCGGGGCTGGTGGGTTTTTCCGGATCAATTAGCTCGTTTCCAGTGGATAGAATACCAACCTGCACAGGTTTTGTCACCGCTACCTCTGTAACACCTACCGCCGACAATAGGCCCAGATCCTGGGGGCGCAGTCGGTGACCTGCCCTTAATACCACACTGCCCTTGGTAACGTCCTCCCCCCGCCGTACCAGATTGTCTCCGGGTGCCACTGGTTTGGTCACACCAATGGTTCTTTCATCTAACTCCTCTGTATATTCCACCATAACCACTGCGTCAGCACCGGGGGGCAGCATGCCACCTGTGGGAATAGCCCAGGCTTGTCCCGATCCGATGGGACCCAGGGCCTCTTGCCCCATCAATACCTCTCCGGTCACATCCACATAGGATGGTAAACTTTCAGAAGCCCCAAAGGTGTCTCTGGCCCGCAGGGCATAACCATCCATCGTGGAGCGATCAAACCCCGGGATATCCTCTTGGGCAGTAATATCTCGGGTTAATATTCTATTTAATCCCTGTAGAAGTGGTACCGTTTCTTCACTCTGCCAGGCAGGCAAATGGGAAGCTAAGACACCTCGGGCCTGCTGCACGGTGAGTACATTAAATAATTCCGCCAAAATGATTCCTCCAAAATCCATCTTGAAAAATGGCCATGGGCTTTAAACCATCATCTATGTCATCCTCTGATGGTGTTGTCAGGATGCATGGGAATTTCCCTAGATTTAGTTTAAAAACAGCCCAATTCGCAGGCCTTTATTTTTATTTTTAACTCATCACAAATATCCCCCACAACCTTTGGGGGTACATCATTATCACTGGCAATCTTTCTAGCAGCAGTACAGGAGAGTTTACCTTCCTTTGCTGTTGCTTTAATACTTTGTAGGATTTTTTCTTTTTGTTCGTCCATTGTGAAATCTCCCCTCATATTGGAATGCAGCCTATTTGTGTTATTATTACAATACAATGTCAAAATATCCTGCCGATTCCAGTAAGTGCTATGTTGTTTTTGCATAACGATGCCGTTATTTGTAAAAAGGAGAGAGAAACTTGATTATTGGACTTTCTAATACAGCCTTTGAATATAGGGGAACGATTCAGGACATTATTTGGTTATTTTACCCAGGTGCCATATTCGTTGAGTCTGAGGGAGATTTTTCGCTCCATTTAAACCTAGGCCAGGCAAAAAAACTTTGGGCAGAGGCCCAACTATTTGCGAATGGTTCAGCCCTGGCCCAGAGGGAAGAAGGACTACCCCTGGCAGCAGAGGAAACCCCCAATGAACTAAAACGACTGGCCCGTTTGGCCGTGTATAGGCTATTGTCTTCCTATAGCAAAAGAAGTCCCTCCCCCTGGGGTATTATGACTGGCATTCGACCCACCAAGGTGGTGCATCGCTTACTGTCTCTTGGCTGGGACCAAGAGACAGTAAAGACTTACTTACAGGATCATTATGCCCTTCGCGCAGATAAAGCAAAACTAATCACCTCCGTAGTGGCGGTGCAGCGTCCTTTACTTTTATCAAAGGAACAAACTAAAAAATTGCTTGGTATCTACATCGGCATTCCGTTCTGCCCTTCCAGATGCCTTTACTGCTCATTTCCTTCCTACTCCATTAAGCGTCACCGGGACATGGTAGACCCTTTTTTTAAGGCATTGCTTACAGAAATAAAAGTCATCGGAGAAACAATAAAATCCCAGGGGCTTCTTGTGCAAAGCATCTACCTGGGAGGTGGCACGCCAACCAGCCTAAATTATGATCAGCTTCAGCTACTGCTGCAGGCTATCCAGCAGCATTTGAAAACCCCCGGCACCCTAGAAATAACGGTGGAAGGAGGACGTCCTGATACATTAAACGATGATGTTTTTGCCCTGCTAGCTGATGCCGGGGTAAATCGGCTGAGCATCAATCCCCAGAGCATGAACCAAAAAACCCTGGATATAATTGGCCGTGCCCATACCGTTGAGGATATTTATCGTTCCTTCGAATCAGCTAGGAAATATCCCTTCGCTACTTTAAATATGGATTTAATTATTGGTTTGCCCGGGGAAACAGTTAAAGATGTGGCTAGGACCATAAACCGTGTGCTACAGCTTAAACCAGAAAATATAACAGTCCATGCACTGGCCCTCAAACGGGCTTCTAACCTCAAGCAGCGTTTGGCTGAATTTCCTCTGCTGCAGGCCGAAGAGGCAGTGGCCATGTGGCAGGAAACTGCCCAGGGTGCAGCAGACCTTGGCCAACGACCCTACTATATGTATCGTCAGAAGCAAATGGTTGGTAATCTGGAAAACATCGGCTATGCTCTGCCTGGCCACGAATGTATTTATAACATTCAAATGATTGAGGAACGACAAACCATTATTGGTCTGGGAGTTGGAGCTGGCTCCAAGTGGCTAGACCCGGAAACCTTAACCTTAGTAAATGAGTATAATGCCAAGGACCCCAAGCAATATGTGGAACGGCTGGATGAATATATTGTGCGTAAACTAAAACATCTCAAGGAAATCTTCTAAGGGACAAAGCCCGAACACTCAATGATCCTCTTTTCCGTGATAATATATTGCACTGGTTGATCGTACTGTCCCATCCGGTTTGAAAAATCTTGCTTAACTTGCAATTCATAGGCCAAAGCCACGGTAACGGCACCTTTTTTAAGGCGGGGTATGAAACGGTCATAGTACCCGCCGCCGTAGCCCATGCGGTTGCCTTTATGGTCAAATACTGCCCCCGGCACAATAACGAAATCAATCTCCCATGGGTCAATGGGTCGTACCTTATCTGGTGCAGGTTCTAAAATACCATAGGAACCACGGGTAAGGTCGGAGGGGTAATTCACCAACTGAGAAGGGGTCATGGAGCGGTCTACTGTGTTGGCCACAGGAACCATAACCCTTTTCCCAACACCCAAAGCATGCTTAATTAAGCTATTCGTTTTTACCTCATTTCGAAAGTCCAAGTAAACCATGATTGTACCGGCCCCTTGGTAAAGATTCATCCCAAGCAATCTTTCTATCACCTGGCCGCTTTTTTCTATAACTTCCGCTTGAACAAGGGCACTACGTGCTTCCAATACCTGTTTTCTAATTTTATTTTTCTCCATCCTCGTAACCTCTGTTATTAAATAGTATAAAATCCTCCCCCTTTGGGGGAGGATTTTATACTAAATTTGATATACCTTATCACCTGGTACCACACGGACCCCATTCTCCTCTAGTACATGAATGGCCTCATCCACTTGCTCTACTCGGAAGACAATTAAAGCCGCACTGGAATTTTGCGTAACAAAGGCATATAGGTACTCAATATTAATCTCTGCCTTTTCAAGATAACGTAGAATTTGGCTCAAGCCGCCTGGCTGATCCGTAACCTCTACTGCTATGACATCGGTGGAACTGACGGTAAACCCGCCTTCCTTTAAAACCTGATAGGCCAATTCGGGCTTGTTGACAATCAACCGAAGAATACCAAAATCCGTGGTGTCAGCAATGGAAAGAGCCCGAATATTAATACCATTGTTCCCCAGTACTTCGCTCACATTGGCCAGCCGACCCTTCTTATTTTCCAGGAAAATGGATATTTGCTGTACTCGCAAATGAATACCCCCTTCTTTTTAATTTTACGCTTCCCTTTTATCAATTACCCTTTGGGCCTTGCCTTCACTTCTCGGTAAACTTCTAGGCTCTACTAGTCTTATTTTAGCAGAAATACCCAACACACTTAATATGCGCTGCCGCAATCTTCTTTCCAAAACCTCCAGGCCTGCCACCTTATCTGAAAACATTTTCTGGGATAACTCTACTTGGATCTCCAGATCATCCATGCCCGCTTTGCGATCTACCACAAGAAGATAATGGGGCTCTGTTTCACCAAATTCCAGCAGCACACTCTCAATTTGAGATGGGAATACATTGACACCCCGGATAATCAGCATATCGTCGGTGCGGCCAGTTATGCGCTCCATACGCAGGTGGGTTCTGCCGCAGGCACACTTTTCTTGATGCAGGGCTGAAATATCTCTGGTTCGATAACGGATGACAGGGAAACCCTCTTTGGTCAAGGTGGTGAAGACCAACTCACCCTTTTGACCATAGGGAACGGGTTGCTCGGTCTCGGGATCAATAATTTCTGGGATAAAATGATCTTCAAAAATATGGAGTCCATTTTTACAAGGACATTCCACAGCAACTCCAGGACCTAATACTTCACTTAAACCATAGATGTCATGGGCCCTAATACCCAGTTTTTCTTCCAGTTGGGCCCTCATATTATCAGACCAAGGCTCTGCACCAAAGATACCAACCCTTAGCCGCAGGTTTTTTAGATCAATGCCTGCCGCATGAATTTCCTCTGCCAGATACATCGCATAGGAGGGTGTGCAGGTTAGAATGCTGGCACCAAAGTCTTGTAAGAGCATAATTTGACGAGACGTATTGCCGCCGGAAATGGGTACGATGGTAGCTCCTAAACGTTCAGCACCATAATGAATTCCCAGTCCACCCGTAAAAAGCCCATAGCCGTATGCATTTTGCAGCACATCTTCTTTCGTACCACCGGCAACCGTAATGCAACGGGCCACCAAGTCAGACCAGATATCCAAATCCTTTTTGGTATAGCCTACCACGATGGGTTTTCCTGTGGTTCCAGATGAAGCATGCATCCGTACAATTTCACTGCGGGGTACCGCAAAAAGGCCAAAGGGATAGGTATCCCGTAGATCTTTTTTAGTAGTAAAGGGCAGATTTTTTAGGTCAGCCAAAGAATTTATATCCCCAGGAGAAATTCCTTTCTCTTGGAAGGCCTGACGGTAAAAAGGAACCGAAGTATAAACCCTTTCCACCAGCCTTTTCAGCCTCTTTAACTGAATGTCTGCCAGTTGATCCCGTGACATTGTTTCATGATGAACATCCCAATATAAAGCCATCTCCTATACCCCCATTTTACCAAATTTTTATAGATCTTATTAAATTAAATAAGAGAACTCTAAAAAAAATAAAAAAACCCCCGTCCCAGCAAGGGACGGAGATACATCCGCGGTACCACCCTAATTGGCCATAGGCCCTACTCACAGATACGGGAGCAAATCACCCCGGTAAAGACACCAACAAAACAAAAAACCCCAATCCCAAAGGGACGGAGTTGTTTCCGTGGTACCACCCTACTTGCTAAGAGCCACTTTACCGGTACGGGATATGATCCGATACCTTTTCCCTTTTAACGGCAGGAAGCCCCGTCTGCACCTACTATTCTTTCAGCACAGAAACTCCGGAGGGAACTTCAATCAACCATACCATAAAGAAGCTTCCAGTCTCGACTTCTTTTCCCTGTAAGGCTGGGAATGATTTACTTTTCTCCATCATCGACTTTTCATATCAACTTAAACATTAAGTTACCATAATCTTAGCCCTAAGTCAATAAATTTTACTGTTCGGTTGCTGTGCTTTAATATACACAAGAAAACCCCTTATTTTATAAGTTATTAACAGACTTATCCACATTGTCCACAGGCTTTCTTCCACCGAACAGTGGATAAAGCATCTTTTGGCCATGGTCCGTGGGACTTGAGCCCTGGGCTGTAAACCTTGGACCTTTGCCTTTGTGGATATATTTTTGGCCGTCAGCTTTTTTAATGTACAGCTAGTATTTCTCCTCCCCCAGCGGCAAGCCTGGGACGGCATTTAGGGTTAATGGTGCAAAATCACCCCGGAGGTATTTATAGTAACCTGCACAGGCTATCATGGCTGCATTGTCCGTACAAAGATTGAGGGGCGGAAAAAACACCTGATAACCAGCTGAGGCAGACCTCTCCTGAAGTAATTGCCGCAGCCCTTGGTTTGCTGCCACACCACCCGCCACAACAATGGTTTTAACACCCGTTTCATTGGCTGCCTGGATGGTTTTATCCACTAGGACCTCCACCACTGCCCTTTGGAAGCTGGCAGCCAGGTCGGCTTGGTTTATCTCTTCGTTTAACATCTTGGCTCTATTTAGATAATTAAGTACGGCGGATTTTAGACCGCTAAAGCTAAAATCAAAACTCCCCTCTTCCAGATAGGCCCGGGGAAATTTGATTGCCTCAGAATTTCCGGTTTTGGCCAGTTTATCAATTAGCGGCCCCCCAGGGTAACCCAACCCCATGGAACGGGCTACTTTGTCAAAGGCCTCTCCCGCTGCATCATCACGGGTACGTCCTAGAAGTTTATATTCGCCGCGACTGGGCAAATATACTAGATCGGAATGCCCCCCAGATACCACAAGGCAAAGCAGTGGAAACTGTAACTCAGGCTGGGCTAAAAAGTTGGCCGCAATATGTCCTTCTAGGTGGTTAACACCAATTAAAGGAATATCCAGGCTATAGGACATCGCTTTGGCAGCGGCCACCCCCACCAGCAGCGCCCCCACCAACCCGGGACCATAGGTAACGGCCACAGCACTAAGCTCCGTGGGACCTATTCCCGCTTTGTCCAACGCCTCAATAATAACCGGGTGAACATTTTCCAGATGTTTTCTGGAAGCCACCTCTGGTACTACACCACCAAATTTTTTATGTATCTCAATCTGGGAAGCTATTATATTGGAACGCAGGTCGATCCCATCAACTAGTACCGCTGCGGAGGTTTCGTCACAGGACGTTTCAATACCTAGGATTGTTATGCTCATACTTTCCTCCAATGTTTTTTTATAATTAAAGGTGCGAACCCCTTTCCCTGCCGGAAAGGTCCCTCGCTAATAGCTAAGGGCTATTCAGGACCATAATCTGGGAATTTCACAATATCCATCCACATAATAATGGCGTCCTCGTTTGTATCCGTATAGTACTTTTTGCGGAGCCCTCTTTCCTTAAAGCCCAGTTTCTCGTATAGCTTACGGGCTATATAGTTTGAAGGCCTTACTTCTAAGGTCATACGCACGGCACCCCTCATAACTGCCTGACGCATCATTTCCAGCATTAAAACCTTACCTAGCTGATTCCCCCGGCAATTAGGCTGAACAGCAACATTTGTAATATGTGCTTCGTCAAGAACAAGCCACATACCAGCATATGCAACCACTTTTTCTTCTTTGTCTAAAGCTACCTGATAGCAAGCAAAATTATTTTGAGTAATTTCATAGGTAAAGGATTGCTGGGTCCAGGGCGTTGGAAAAGACACCTGCTCAATTTTCAGAACTCCCGGAATATGTTCAATTTTCATCTCCACCAGCCTATAATCCATAGCTTCACCTACTTCCCGCATTTTGCGGCTAACTTTACCTCCGCTTCGGATAAACGGATATAGTCGGCCTTAAGTTCCAAAGGCAATACGCCACCCCCAGCTACCATTTCCAGGTAGCCTAATTCAGCCACCGCAGCACCCCTGGGCAGTTGGCTAGCCTGTGGGCCAAATGCTGCCCGATCCCCCATTAGAGTTTGTATTTCTTCTTGATAAACTGGCACAGCATCCCCTATAAAAGTGATCTTCTCCGGCCATTTATCTAACCTTTGTACTAACTCGGAAATACGAATGGCCAGGGGCCCCGACAAATTCTCCGGTCGCCCAACTCTTCCCTTAAAGATATTGGCATAAACTTCATTTTTACGTGCATTTAGTATTGGACAAAGGATTTGATCCCTGGCAACCAAAGGCAAAGCCAAGGCTTCTAAGGTGGACACCCCAATGACCGGGATTTGCCAAATCCAAGCAAGGGTTTTAGCTGTGGTCATGCCGATTCTCAAACCTGTGAAGGAACCAGGCCCAGCGGAAACCGCCACCCCATTTATTTCCTTAGGGGTAATTCCTGCGTCCTCAATAACAGCCTTAATCATAGGCAATAAATTAACTGAGTGGGTGCGTCGGTTGTTTACCAGACGTTCCGCTAAAATTCGTCCATCCTCTACCACAGCTATCCCAGCCACTGGTGTTGCTGCCTCAATTCCTAGAACAAACAAGTTTCGTCAACTCCTCTACTAGCTGCAAATAACGACTTCCCACAGGTTCAAAACAAATGCTGCGGACTGACTCAGCATTTGAACCCCTAAATAAATTTATATTTAACCTTTCCCCAGGCAGAACCTCCTTTACCCTTTCAGCCCACTCAACCAGGCACACACCTTGTCCATAAAAATAATCTTCATAGCCCAAATCCTCCATATCCTCTGGACCACCCAAACGGTAGACATCAAAATGATAGAGAGGCAATCTTCCTTCATATTCGTTAATTAAGGTAAAGGTCGGACTTGTTACGGTATTGCTAATGCCTAGTCCCTTGGCCACTCCCTGAGAAAAGGCTGTTTTCCCTGCCCCAAGGTCTCCGTTAAGACATAGGATATCTCCAGCCATCAAAAAAGCCGCCAACTTTTCCCCTAATAATTTTGTTTCCTCCGGAGAATGGGTTTTGATATTAAACTTTTCCATCGTTTTATTTCACCTTCATTCATTCCATCTAAAATCTAAAACCTACCCGACCATAAAGGGCATCCCCTATCTATTTTTTCCAATCAGCCGAACGCATAAAATCAAAAACCCCTTTATTGACAAACTATGGTTATTATATCCAAGATCCGAATCCTGTCAAAGCAACTTTTCCATAAAAAAAATAAAACTATGCTACTTACGCATAGTTTTCAATACAACTTTGTTCATAGGAATCCTCATTCATCGGTAATTTATCCAACAAATTTTTAACCTCTTCGACATCGAAGGGTTTACTCATACACTTCATAGCACCCTTTTGAATAGCAATGGTTGCTGTATCTTCGGCACTATAGGCTGTCATCATAACTACTTCTGTCAGAGGAGCAATCTTTTTAATTTTGCCGAGGGCCTCTAACCCCCCCATAATAGGCATTCTTACATCCATGAAAACTAAATCTGGTTTAACCATACGAACTTGATCCACCGCTTCGACACCGTTTTGTGCCGTATAAACCCTGTGCCCCGATTCTTTTACCAATATTTCGAGTAGATAACGCACCCCCGCTTGATCATCTACAATTAAAACATCCAGTTTAGGTTTCATTTTTCTACTCCTCCCGACATTATGTGACATAATTCCATATTAGGTACATATTACCATTTACTACTGTGTTTCGACGGGAGTTTGCCAAATCCTTCTAAGAAATAAATTTTTTTAGGAAATTTTTCCTATATCGCCAGTACAGGACAGCCATTTACAAAAACCCTTTCAACTTGATGTTTTGGGTCAAATAATGGTTTGTCAGTAATAATAACATCTGCATCTTTGCCAGTTTCCAGTGATCCCACCCGATCGTCAATGTTCAATAGTTTAGCTGCGTTTATCGTAATCGCCTTGAGGGCCTCCTCTTCTGGCAGTCCTCCTTTGACAGCTAGGCTGGCCGATAAACTTAGCAAATTAATTGGTACAACCGGATGATCCGTCATAATGGCAAAGGGTATCCCCTTATCATGTAAAGTCATGGCCGTTGCCAAACTTCTGTTCATCAGTTCAACCTTGGCTCGGTTACTAATGATGGGTCCCACGATAGCCTTCACGCCGGCTGCAGCTAACTGGGGTGCAATTAAATGCCCTTCCGTACAGTGCTCTATCACCAGTTCTAATTGAAATTCCTTAGCAATTCGAATGGCGGTCATAATATCATCTGCCCGATGAGCATGAACGCGCAAGGGGATTTCCCTCTGTAATACCCGAACAACAGCCTCCATCTTTAAATTCCTCTCCGGGGGCAGCGAGTTTTCCTTAGCCGCCCTGTGGATCTTTTCCTGGTAGGTTTGGGCCGCCACCAAAGTTTCCCTAAGCAGGGCCGCCGAGGCCATCCGGGTAACCGGCATCTTATTACCGTTTCCATAAACCCGCTTCGGATTTTCACCGAGTGCACATTTTAGTCCTGCAGGAAAACGTATAATCATTTCATCAACGACTATTCCTGCGGTTTTCATAATAACCATTTCGCCACCTATGATATTGGCACTGCCAGGCCCCGTAACCACGGTGGTAACCCCCCCTGCCAGGGCATCCAGAAACCCTAGATCAGCCGGGTTTACTGCATCGACGGCCCTCAAATGGGGTGTTACGGGGTCCGCTGTTTCATTGGTGTCGTCCCCTTCTATGCGATAGGTTTCCTCCATTATGCCAACATGGGTGTGCGCATCAATTAGCCCTGGCATGACAAATTTACCTGTGGCATCAATGATTTCAGCTTGCTTGGGCAAATCTATATCGGATCCCACCTGCAGTATTTTCCCGTCATCGACTAGGACAATCCCTTTGGGTATAGTCGGTCCGTTCATGGTATACACTGTTCCATTGATAATCGCCAGCATCAATACTCCCCGCCTTCATAAACCAGTTAGTTATTTTTTGAAGCCTGAATAAAGCGCTTAAACAATTCAAAAACACGTTCATTTTTATACCACATGCATTCTGGGTGACACTGTACCCCCAGTACAAAAGAGTGGTTTAAACTCTCAATCCCTTCCACTACACCATCTAGGGACCGGGCATTAACAACAAAACCTTCCCCCACTGTACCAACCGCCTGATGATGATAGGAATTGACCACGATTTTCTCCCCCCAAATCCCCGCCAAGCGACTGCCAGGTAATATATTGATGGTATGTGTGCCATACCATTTGGGGGCTTGTTGACTATGTTTTACCGGGTCTTGAATCGCCGTCCCGATATCTTGCAGAATGTTACCCCCGACCGCAATATTAAGTACCTGAATGCCTCGGCAAATGGCCAGCAGCGGTAAATCCTGGGCCAGGGCCAAACGGGTAAGGGTCAGTTCGAATTTATCCCTTGCCGGGCAAATCTCTCCCATATTTGGTTGCGGCTCCTCACCAAACAAAAGAGGATCAACATCAACACCACCCGATAAAATAATGCCGTCCATGGACTTTAACAAGGATTTTGCGTTGTTTTCCGACAAAATGCAAGGTAAAATTACTGGCAATCCCCCAGCTGCCGCCACAGCCTCTACGTAATACTGTCTTAATAATATATTGTGGTTTTGCTCATCATAGGAACTGGTAATGCCAATGATCGGAACCATCTCGAACCTCCTTTTGTAGCCGTCAGCTTTTTTTGCTTATGAAAACTTCGTTATTCTTCGCTGTCGCTCAGGATGACATGAATTGGCTAATAGCCGAAATACCCCTAGCCATAAGCTAACAGCCAATGACTAACGGTGATGGTTAATAAAAATACACCCCTTAGCGGAGTGTATTCATTACGCTGTTAGATTTCCACCAGCCCAAGGCTAATTTCAACTGCTTGATCTACCTTATTCATCAAATCATCGTTTAAGGAGGATACTTTCTCAAATAGCCTGCTTTTGTCAATGGTCCTTAGTTGTTCCAAAAGTACCACCGAATCCTTCTCCAACCCACTAACTTTGGCAAGAATTTCTACATGGGTAGGCAGTTTTGCTTTGGCAATTTGCGAAGTAATAGCAGCAATAATGGTAGTGGGACTATATTGGTTCCCAATATCATTTTGTAAAATTAATACCGGCCTAATGCCTCCCTGTTCAGATCCGACCACAGGGCTAAGGTCAGCATAAAAAACATCTCCCCGTCGGATTTGCATGAAAGTTTTATCCCTCCGCTTTGGCCAGCCCAAAACCACTGGAAACATTTTCGATATGCTGGTATTCTATGGCCAACGTCAGATTCAATTTAGCCATTTCCAAATAGCCTTTTTTCATTTGCTCTCTTAAAAGGCGACGTTTACGCTCAGCAATATATAATTTCATTGCCTCCCGAATAAACTCGCTGCGATTGACTCTTTCTTCCTCGACGATATTGTCTACTTCTTCCAGCAGACTGTCGGGTAGGCTAATCATGATTCGTTTAACCTGTGCTTGTGACACCTACCGGACCCCCTTGTTCCATACTTAATACTATATGTTAAATATATACCCAAAAGTGGGTAAATTATGTTAGATCATTGTCCGGGGCATCCTTAGCAGCACTTGGTCCCCTATCCAGACAAATCTTCCCTGTACGCACCATTTCAACGATGCCGTGTTCCAGAAGCATATTACAAAGGGCATCAATTTTTTCCTCATTGCCGGTTAACTCAATTACCATTGTTTCATTGTTTACATCGACAACATTGGCTCGGAAAATATCTACAATATTTACAATGTCGGCACGCCGGCTTGGCTCATCGGCCCTTACTTTAATTAGAGCCAACTCCCGGTCAATGGAATCAGAAACAGCCAATTCATGAATTTTAATAACATCCACCAGTTTACTAAGCTGCTTAACCACCTGATAAAGGATATTTTCATCACCCTGAACCACCAAAGTAATTCGGGTAATATTAGGATCTTCCGTATAACCCGCAGCAATACTCTCGATATTGAACATCCGGCGACTGAGCAACCCAGAGATTCTTGCCAAAACCCCAGGCTTGTTTAATACTAGAACGGCCAAGCTATGTCTCATAGATAACTCTCCTTATCCCCAAGACCACTATATTTTAACACTCTGTTATAGCGGCTAGAGTTATTTTTTCTACACACACGTTCTATATCCCTGTATATAAATGTATGTAAAATGTGGTAATGCTATTCGACAACTTTGGTACCACAGTTTGGGCAGAATTTACCTTCCTCCGGTAACTCTGTATTACACTGTGGGCAAGCAGGTGGTTTAGGTGACAATTTATCTATCTGTTCCTTAAAGTTCTGAATTTCCTCTTCAATACCCTTGGTACTTTGACACAGTCTTTCTATTTCCTCCGCCAGTTGCTCTTCGCCCTTAAACTTACGGTAATAAAGCTCGCCAATAGCCTCAATGTTGTTTAGAATAATTTTTTCCAGCTTACTAATTTCATAACGCATTTTGGTGACTTCCAACAATTCTCCGGATTTTTTAGTTATTCCCTTTGCCTTTTCCCCAATATCTTTTGCTTTTTCACTAATGTTTTTAATGAATTCCATCCTTCTACCTCCTTTTTTAGGCCAGTTCTAAAATAACTGCACTCTCTTCACAGTTGGGAAACTGGGGGCAGTTAACGCATTCCTTCCAAACCTTTTGAGGTAACATCTCCTTATCAATTAAGTGAAAGCCACACTTAGCAAAAAAACCCGGCTTATAGGTAAGGGAGAATACTCTGGGTAATTCCAGTTCCTTTGCCTCTTTTAAAAAAACCTGCACCAGGGACTTCCCCAGCCCTTGGCGTAAATATTCCGGTGCCACTGCCAATGCTCTTATTTCAGCAAGGTCACTCCAAAGAACATGTAGTGAACCTGCAGCCACAATCTTATTGTCTATTTCTACCACAGAGAATTCTCTTATCCCCTCGTAAAGAAACGTGCGTGCCCGAGCCAACATTAATCCTTCTGCTGCATAATGGGTAATTAATTTATGTATATCCTCTACGTCAGATATTTTGGCTTTCCTTATAAGCACTGTTACACCCCTTAGTAATAAGAATATATATCGTAATATATCAGTTGTATTCGCTTTATTCTACAGATAACCTGCTATATTCAACAAATTTCACGAATGATTTTAAAAATATTATTGTAAGAAATACGGTTTAGGCGGGAACCCGAAGTAAAATCTACACATAAAATGAACCAGGAAGGAGGAAAGCTTATATGTCAGTGGTTGTTGCTAACCCCACCCCCTTACATCAGCACCTATTCACTGGTAGCACCATGACAGATGAAAATCATAGTCATAGTTTTTCAGGAGTTACCGGGCAGGAAATTATTTTGCCCAACTGTTCTGAGCTAGACCATGTCCACGAAATATTCATAACACACTGCTCCTTTTTAAATCTTCATAACCATCAAATAAAAGGTATCACCGGTCCCCCGATATGGGTTTCAGAAACCCAACACTATCATACTATTTGTGGTTGCACACTACCCTGTGCTGCGGATGACCATACTCACAATTTCTTCGGTGCCTCTAGGATTTCTAAATAAGATACTTATATAGCAAAAACCCCGTCGTTTTTTAACGTCAGGGTTTTTTACCTTAATCCCTATACTTTTGAAAAAGTTTAACCATTAAGGCTCCCGCGACAAAGCCACCAATATGGGCAAGAAAGGCTACTGACTGGGCACCTTGGAAGGTTTGATTCAATATTTGCAAGAGAAACCAAAATCCTAAAAAGTATAAAGCCGGTATATGAATAACTTGAATAAAAATAAATATCGGAATTAGGGTAAGCACCCTGGCATGGGGAAACAAAACAAAATATCCTCCCAATACACCAGCGATGGCACCACTGGCACCAATCAGTGGTGAAGTTGAAGTGGGATCAGAGAAAACATGGGTTAGCGTTGCAATATAACCGGTAAGGAGATAGAACAATAAAAAGCGAAATTTTCCCATGCGATCCTCAACATTGTCCCCAAAGATCCATAGGTATAGCATGTTACTCAAAAAATGCAGCCAACCACCGTGTAAAAACATTGCCGTGGTCATTAGAAGCAGCTGTCCATCTAATCCATAATTAAATAATTCTGCCGGGGTAACACCAAAGGTAAAAATAAGATTTTCCATGGCGGGACCCAAGGACCACTCAAACAACCAGGCCAAGGTATTTATTATTATAAGGGTTACCGTAACCAGAGGAAATCTCCTCGAAGGGATATTATCCTTTAAGGGAATCACACGTTTAACCTCCAGTTTTTAAATATTATATATCATATTATGTTTAGATTTATGGCAGCGTCATAATATTTTAGAAAAATAATAGGGGAGGGTCGCAATAATACTTTTTTAGTAAGAAGCGACGCCCCCCCTTTATTAATACACCTCATGATTATATGGCATCTATTAAAATTCCCTGGGCCATGAGCCATGGTCCTTACGTCATCAGCCGTCAGCCCTTCGTCCATAACCAAAAGACTTTCAGCCTTTAATAGCACAGCAAAAGAATAAAAATTTAATGTCATCCTAAGCAATAGCGATGGATCTTAGGGCTAACCTTTCCATGCCGAAAAGATCCTTCGCTATCGCTCAGGATGACATAGCTGATGGCTGATGGTTCAAAGCCTCAGGCCCCTGGCCCACGGCTCATGGCCATTTTTCAGGATCGTTCTCACGCTAATGCTTGGGACATGGATTTAAAGGGTTAAAGTCTTTCATATACTTGGGCTGTACTTCCCGCCAGGCCTCACCAATGGGCTGCAGATACTGCTCCCCTATCCTTTGCACCTCTCGTTCAAAATCCGCTGCAGTACCTTCACCTTCCACAAGGGTTTGCATCCTTTGGTCGGCATCTTCAGTGAATATCTTATAGGAAATTTTGCCGTTCGCTGTTTCTAGCTTGGCGAATGCTTTAAGGCGTTTGCCTTCAATATCCCCCACCATAATTTTATGGACTTCTTCACCCGGTGTTTTGTAAACATAAAAATCTTGTTCCGGCAGACGTTGCATCGTTTCTCCTCCGTCTCTTTCAAATGTTAAGTTTTCTAATTCTAGCATGCCGCCATTTCACTGGACTCATTCTTTGCATATTAAATGATAAATTCTTTTTTCTTTACGGGGCGGGCTTCTAATTCCGCTTTTTTATCTTCATAGCCTGGTCTACCCAGTAAGGCATAGGTGGCATTCTTGCCTTCCTCTACGCCGGGCTGGTCAAAGGCGTTAATCTTGAGCAGTTCCCCCGTAAAGGCTGTTTCGATTTCAAGTAACTGGATTAACTGTCCAACGGTAAAGGAATTTACCTCCGGTAAGGTAATGGTAAAATTAAGGCGCTGGGATTTCATTAAAGCATATTCCGTAGCCATTTGCTCCGCCGTAATTAGTTCAGAAAGTGTATGCCCTCCCAAAAAGGCTATTCCCTGAATTTGCTCGAAGACCTTGGGAATGTTACATTCCTTACGGTATCGACCAACTGCTAAAAAGGTAACAACTTTATCAAAAGGCCCCTCCGTGTATAACTGCACCTGTGAATGCTGATCTGTGGTTCCCAGGGCCTTAACAGGCGTTTGACCAACAAATACTTCTTCTCCAGTTAGGTCCGTGCGCTTGCCTAGACTTTCCGCCCAAAGCTGGGCATACCAATCGGCAAAATATTTTAATGAATCCGTATAGGGCATCATTACTGAGATATTCTTACCTCTACGCATGGCTAGATACTGTAGCGTACCCAACATGTAGGCTGGGTTTTGGTAAACATCTTCCCCCTGGCAAATTTTATCCATAAAAGCAGCTCCAGCTAATAGCTCTTGGATATCAATGCCGCATACCGCCGCCGCCAGTAAGCCAACCGGGGAGAGTTCGGAAAAACGTCCACCCACACCCCTAGGAATAATAAAGGTCTTAAAGCCCTCCTGTTGGGCAATCTTAATCAAATTTCCCTTTTCGGCATCGGTGGTGGCAATCATGTGTTTGGCATACGGATGGCCAATTTTCTCTTGCAATAACTTATAAACAATCATAAATTGTGCCATCGTCTCCGATGTGCTGCCGGATTTGCTAATCACATTAAAGACCGTCTTGGCAGGATCAATAATCTCAAGGAGATCATGAACCCGTTCGGGATCTACGTTATCCAAAACGTAGAATCTAGGACCCCGACGTTTTTCCGCAGGCAACTCATTATAATGCAGATGATTAAGGGCAGTTTGCACTGCCAACGGACCAAGGGCAGACCCCCCGATTCCCAGCACCACAAAATTTTCACACCAGGTACGTAATTCTTGGGCTGTCCCTAGAATATCCTGAACAACTTCCGCTTGTTCAAAGGGTAGCTTTCTCCAATCCATTTCTCCCCTGGTCCCTTTAGCTACCATGTTTTGATGTGCTTGGGAAATTTTCACAGCCATAGCATCAATATGCTCTTTACTAAACCCTTCCTCCGAGCCAACAAATTCCTCCATCATATTGTTAAAATCAATAATAAGCTTCATTTCATCCTGCCACTGGGGTTGCTGATATCTCATCATCACAAACCTCCTCAGAAAATACTTTCTATATTTTACTATAACAAACCTAATAATTCCTCCGTAAATATTGTGATAGTTTACCCCATTTTCTGATGCTATTGTCCAAAAATATATGCTTTGTTAGGCAAAGAACCATGATTATGAAACCTCATAGGATATCCTTTTTTATTAAATCTGTAACATTACGGCTATTTTTACATAATGTGGTAGCAGAAAGAGCTTTATAAAATCTAAGTCTGGAGGTATGAATATGTCCAAGGATGACAAAAAAAATGATCAGGCTAAGGCCCAGGCGGCATCAATGGGACCAGTGGCTGGTCAGCCAGGTATGGGGTACTCCGGTTTCCCAAATATGAACCCTCCTTTCCCCAATATGCCCGGCACACAACCAGGTTTTTGCCCTGGGACACCCTTCCCTGGAATGGTTCTGGCCCAGGCCTATATCCTCATTCAACCCTGTGGCAGCCCACAATTTGACCTGAGAAAAGCACTTGAAGTCGGAACCCTTTATCCCGACCTTTATAGACCCTATCCCTATCCCCATAAATAACTGGAGGTGAATACGGTGGATCTTAATGCTATGCCTCAAAATCAACTCCTTCTGCAAATTATGCAACTAGAATTTGCTGCCGTTGAATTAAACCTTTTCTTAGACACTCACCCTGATTGCCAGGAATCACTGGCACAATTTAATCAGATTCATCAACAATTGATGCAGTGTAAACATGCCTACGAGCAGATGTGCGGCCCACTGATTAATTTTGGTTTTTCGCCAAATGTGGGTAACTGCTGGAGATGGGTTGAAACCCCCTGGCCCTGGGAAATTAAATATTAACGGAAAGGATTTGTGAGTATGTGGCTATATGAAAAGAAGCTTCAAATACCAGTCAGAGTTTGTGGCCCCAATCCACGCCTTGCCAAATACGTCATTACTCAATATGGCGGACCCGAAGGGGAGCTATCTGCCTCATTAAGATATTTAAATATGCGTTATAGCATGCCTACAAATAAAGCCAAAGGGGTATTAACGGATATCGGCACCGAGGAACTGGCCCATATGGAGATTGTTGCCACTCTGGTCTACAAATTATTGGAAGGTGCCTCCGTTGAGCAAATAAAAGCTGCGGATTTAGGAGGACACTATGCCACCCACGGCAAAGCATTGTTTTGGCAAGATCCTAATGGGGTTCCTTGGGTTGCCGCCTATGTATCCGCCACCGGCGACCCGGTTGCCGATCTGCACGAAAACTTAGCAGCCGAACAAAAGGCCAGAGCAGTCTATGAAAACCTAATCCGGTTGTCGGATGACCCAGAAGTAACCAATGTTTTACGCTGGCTTAGGGAAAGAGAAGTTGTGCACTTCCAACGCTTTGGTGAAACTCTAATGGATGTTCAGGAACATATGAAGCAAAAGAAGTTTTACTAAACGCCTTTGAAAGTCCCCCCTTGATAGCCTCTCGTTATATGCCAAAGGGTTTCCGTGCTCCAGCCACGGAAACCCCTTTTCGTCTTGGTCTTTTATTCTATGTTCGTAATGACCTTCCTAGCCACTCCCGTTTGCTCTGCCACCTCTTCAACAGCCTTTGCCACTGCTGCAGCAACTTCCTCATTAAACACGGAAGGAATAATATTTTCAGCATTTAGCTGCTCTTCACCCACAATACGGGCTAAGGCATAGGCTGCAGCAAGACACATTTCATTACTAATGGTTTTGGCATGACTGTTCAATGCGCCACGGAAGATGCCAGGGAAAGCCAGGGCATTGTTAATCTGATTGGGGTAATCAGACCTGCCAGTGGCAATAACCCCTGAAATATCATAGATCTTCTCTGGTTCTATTTCCGGTTCCGGGTTAGCCAAAGCAAACACAATCGGTTTTTCAGACATCTTAAGGATATCCTCCCGACTCAGTAACCCCGGTCCTGAAACCCCGATGAAAACATCGGCATCCTTAATAACCTCTTTTAAACTACCGTGAATACATTCTTCATTTGTATTTTCTGCCAGCCAAATTTTTGCTGGCTGCTTGTTTGGAACATCTCGGGCAAGGGCCCCATTTCTGTCACAAACAATGATGTCACTTACCCCGGCAACCTTTAGCATTTTACAGATAGCCATACCAGCAGCTCCAGCCCCACTTAGTACGACCTTAACTTCGGCTAGTCGCTTTCCTACTACCTTAAGGGCATTGATCAATCCTGCCAGGGCTACGGTGGCGGTACCACGTTGGTCATCATGAAAAACTGGTATATCCAGCAGTTCATTTAGTTTCTCTTCAATTTCAAAGCACTTAGGTGCAGCAATATCCTCTAGATTGATCCCGCCAAAGGCCGGTGCCAGGGCTACCACTGCATCAATAATCTGCTGGGGTTCATGTACATCAAGACAAATAGGCACCGCATCAACATTGGCAAACTGTTTAAATAACACGGATTTTCCTTCCATCACCGGCAAAGCAGCCGTCGGCCCCAGGTTGCCCAATCCCAATATGGCAGAACCATCCGTAACAATGGCCACTGTATTACCTTTCATCGTTAATGAATAGGCCATATCCGGTTCTTTCGCTAGAGTTTCCGATATTAGTGCCACTCCTGGAGTATACACCAGGGACAGATCTTCCCAGTTTTGAACGGGTCTTTTAGCATTTATTTCAATTTTACCACCCAAATGCCTGGTAAAAACTCTATCCGCCACATGAATAATTTGGACAAAGGGAAATTCTTTCAGTGTAGCCAACATCGTGTCAAGATGGCTTTTATCCTCCAGGCGTATCATCAACTCTCTGGTTGTATGGGAAGGAGTAGCCGAAACCAAATCAATGGCACCAAGACTGCCACCTTCTGAGGCAATAATACTTAGTACCTGAGCCAAATTGCCAGGTCTGTTAGGTAGTTTTATTCTGATCGTTACATTAGGAGAAAGTACCATGTTGAAAACCTCACTTTGTTATGTTTTTGCTGCCGTGCTTCCATGGAATGAATAGCTGCATTTCTTAAAAATATTACGGATAAAAACCTAAAATTAATTATAATCCTATTTTGAATTTTTATTAGGTAAATTTCTAAAAATAGTTCTTGATTTTTTCCTAACGATACAGTATTACAGTATTATATAAAATTAACTACCGAGGGGTTGGCCGATTATTATGAAAATTACCATTATCGGTGCTGGAAAAGTAGGGTTTGAGACAGCCCGCCGTTTATGTGAAGAAGGCCACGATGTTCTGGTGGTTGATAAGGATGAAACTAAGCTGGCAAGGGTGGACGAACAGCTGGATGTTATGATTTTAAAGGGAAATGGAACCACCGCTCAGGTACTAAGGGATCCTTATGTGGTTGACAGTGATTATTTGTTAGCTGTAACTAGCAGCGATGAAGTTAACATTATTGCCGGTATGACAGGTAAACGACTGGGCATCTCCAAGTGCATTGTCCGGGTACGGGACCCCCATTATGCCATGGATTCTTCCTTTTCTAGAGAGGATTTGGGACTTGATTTAATCGTCAACCCGGAATTTGCAGCGGCCCGGGAAATTGTTCGTATGCTGACGATGGCCTTGCCCGTTCACACCGAGCCCTTCGGTCAAGGCAAAGTACAATTGGCCGATATTGCTGTGGATGAAAAAATGCCTCACCTTGTTAATAAACATATTAAAGATTTAGATATGCCGCCTTCCTGCTTAATTGTTGCTATTTCCCGCCGGGGAGGTATGATCGTTCCTGGTGGTATGGACATCGTTTTACCGGGTGACACCCTTTATGTATTGGGGTTACCCAGCAGTATTGACACTTTGGTATCAAAGGTTAAAAAGTGCCGCCAGAAAAAGATGCATAGCGTTTTGATCCTTGGTGGCGGTCGCTTAGCCTATTACTTAGGAAATAGGCTCTGTTCCCTTGGTATGGCAGTGAAGGTTATTGAACAGGATTACAATAGATGCCAGGAGTTGGCTGAAAGATTACCGGAAGCTCTTATTTTACATGGCGACGGTACCGATGTGGATTTACTAAACCGGGAAGGCATTGAGGAAACAGACGGTTTTGTTGCTGTGACCGGTTTAGACGAAGAAAATTTGCTAATATCTTTGTTAGCAAAACAAATGGGGGCTAAAATGGTAGTGGCTAAGGTTAGTCGAGCCAGTTATGCACCCATTGTCGAAACCCTTGGTGTGGATGCTGCCGTTAGTCCCCGTTTAATTACGGCCTCGGAAATTGTTCGCTTTATCCAGGGCGGCAGGCTATTATCATTGGTTATGCTGTTAAATGGCAAGGCAGAGGTGGCGGAATTAATTGTTCCCTCCAGCAGTCGTATTATTGGTAAACCATTGGCCAAATTGGGTTTGCCAAAAAACATTATCGTGGGTGCAATTTTAAGGGGCAATCATGCCATTATCCCCGAGGGTACGGAAAAGATTTTGGCCGATGATAGAATTGTTGTATTTGCCATGGGACATCCATTAAGCACCATCGAAAAGCTATTTGGTGTGGGAGGAAAATAATATTTATTAATAACCACAACTTGCTATCGTCTTTTAGCGCGGGCCATCTTTTAGTAGGTTTTTTACTTTTCGTTATGCGTTAAAATTTTCCAAATGTGTAATACTAAAGATACCTTAATTTTTTGATCTAAGTTATAAATTATTTGCAAATTGACATTTTTTTTGTTTTAATAAAGTTAGTGTGATTTTTTACGGCATATTAGGAAGGAGCAATAGAAGTGAAATTCCCCACCCTTACAATTGGTAAATTTACTCCAAAATACCCTATCATCCAAGGGGGTATGGCGGTTCGAGTTTCAACAGCCCCGCTGGCCGGAGCTGTTGCGGAAGCTGGCGGTATAGGTGTCATTGGTGCCACCGGTATGGAAGAACAAGAACTACGGGATGAGATCCGTGAAGCCCGCAGAATCTCCCCCAGCGGTATCATTGGTATAAATATCATGTACGCAGCCAGGGAGTTTTCTAAAATTGTGCATGCTGCCATTGAAGAAAAAATTGATATTATTTTTACTGGTGCTGGGTTTTCCAGGGATATTTTTGGTTGGGGCAAAGAATCCAATACTGCCATTGTCTCCATTGTTTCTTCCGGAAAGGTTGCTAAAATGGCAGAGAAATTAGGTGCTGCAGCAGTGGTAGCAGAAGGCACCGAAGCCGGCGGACATTTGGGAACCGATCGTTCCGTTAAAGAAATCCTGCCTGAGGTTAGAGCAGCCGTTAAAATTCCGGTTATTGCCGCCGGCGGTATTGTCGACGGCAAAGGCATTGCAGAAATGATTCGCCTGGGAGCAGACGGTGTTCAAATGGCCACTCGTTTTGTCGCCAGTGTAGAATGTACTGTTTCCGATGCCTTTAAGAAACTCTACATAAATTCTACCGCCGATGACGTAGTGGAAATCCTTAGCCCCGTTGGTCTACCCGGTAGGGCATTAAAAAATAATTTTGTTACACGGTTTTTTAATGATGACGCTCCGAAACCAGAAAAATGTGGGGCTTGTTTAAAGCATTGTTCTAAATCCTTCTGCATTATGCAAGCCTTGATGAACAGCCGTGATGGAAAAATTGACGATGGGCTTGTATTCTGTGGCCAAAATGTTAGTAAGATAAAGGATATTTTACCTGTTAAGGTTATTTTTAACCAATTAATTTCAGAGTTCAATAATGCCTAGTATTGAAAGAATTGATTGATTTTTCCTTTTATGGGGGGTATACTTAATATACCTCTAAGTTTTACTGCGCTGACTTGGCTATCTCCTCCCGAAAAATGGATCGGTGTCAGGATATCGGTAGTTCGTATGGTTGGCCCCGGAGAATTTAGGGAGATTATTTATTCGGAGGAGATATTTGGTGTTTTCCGACAGAAATCTAACATGCCGTGATTGTGGCGCAGAATTTGTATTCTCTGCTCGTGAGCAAGAATTCTTTGCTGAAAAAGGTTTTCAGAATGATCCTTCCCGTTGCCCTTCCTGCCGTGCAGCACGTAAGCAACGGATGCAAGGCAACGAGGGATATCGTCCCCAGCGTCAAATGTTTGAAGCAGTTTGTGATGAGTGTGGCTGCACCACACAGGTACCTTTTCAACCCAGTGGTACCAAGCCGGTTTATTGCCGCGATTGCTTTAACCGCGTAAGACAATAATTAGTTAATTAACCGAGTGCGGATAAGCATTCGGTTTTTTATTAGAAAAGCGAATGCTTTTCTATCCGGATAATAGCTTTCTATTATCCTTGTTCGGATGGTGCCCACCAGCGGCATAAGCGTCTTATACTATCTGATTGTGCTTAAAAAAAAACGCCTGGAAGGCGTTTAACTATTTATAGGGGTAATTCTTCTTGATATATTTTTCTTGAAATCTCACCACCTCTAATAGCTTCTTCATAATCGACCTCTTCCTCAAACCCTTCACCCATCAAGAATTCAATCGAAACACCACAGGTATCCGCGATAAGATTTAACGGTTCCCATTCAGGATAAAATTGTCCCTTTTCAAGCTTTTGAACCCATTTTGATGTTTCCCCGATCTTAAAGGCAAGCATTTTTTGGGTAAAATCTTGTCCACTTCGTTTGGCCCTATGTTCCCGGGCTCTTTTTACTTTGAGGCCTAATTCTTTTGGGCTATACACTTTGCTGATGCCTCCTTATTAAAAATCCTATTTATATTATTTGTTTTCACTCCAGAGGTATGAGTGGTAAATTTTCTTATACATTTGTCAAATAATTTGGATGTTACAAAGGTTAAAAAGCTTTGCACCTGGATTTGAGCTTATTTTTAGACGCAATTTCCACTTTTGGTTATTTAATACTGTTACAGATACATAAGATATATTAAGAATATGGTAAGGGAGGTATTTATTTTGCGTAGACATAAAACCATAACCATTAGTATCCCGGAAGACTTAATTGAATATTTGGATAGGAAAATCTCCCAAATTAACCGAAACTCCTTTGAAGAAACCAACCGTAGTCAGTATATCCGCCTACTAATTAAAAAAGATATGGCCAGTGTAATCATTCCCCCTGAGAACAAATCCGTTGCCCCGGAAGTGAATAATGATCTGGCTTTATCCGACCTAGATTATTATAGTTCTCTATTGGATATGGGGAGGTATAAACGATGATGTAAAAAAGAAGGCAAACCAACGGTCTGCCTTCTTTCCTTTATTGCACTTCCAGTGTTTTTATTTCCCCATCCCTAAGTTCTATGATCACATCGTATCCTTCATAATCTTCCAGGTCATCTACATCAATGCTTCTTCCTTTTCGATCTTCAAGAGTCACTTTGCTTGCAAAATATAGTTTATGTCTGCCATTATCTTGCTCAAGGTAGATATACCGAGAACTAACACTATAAAGCTCGCCTTCAACTTCAATGTCTTCATCATCGGTAATGATAATCTTTGAAACTTTATCACTTTTTAGGGTTAGTTTTCCCTTCGCTCCAATTAGAACCTCTTCCAACTCAATCTCTTTATTGTCCCTTTCGATGGTAACCTTACTGTCAAGGTCATAGGTTTTAGAACTACTGCCTTTGATGGTTATCTTTTTGCTAGTCAGACTGGTTATTGTCCCTGTATAACTACTGCTGGATGTTTCATCGGTAATAATAACTTTAATAACCTTGTCGCTGTCATTGTCATAAATTAGTTTAACATAATCCCTTTTGCTGACATCATCAAAGTCTCTGCTTTTACTGCCTTCAAGGACAGTCACCTTTTTGGAGACATCATAGGATTTCTCCTTGCCGCTTGAATTCTCTATGGTGATACTCCAGTTACTTGAGCTACCTACCTTAATGACCTCTCCATTAATGATCTCAACATCCAGAACGTCAATCCTGGTAACGTCATCACGGCTATCCAGCTTTAACTTAACATAATCCCCCTTGCTGATATCATCAAAATCCCTACTTTTTCCACTCTCATAGACATCCACATCGTCATCCACATCGTAGGTTTTAGTTGTTCCATCGGCCCTTTCAATGGTGATTCTCCAAGTACCGGAGGTAACCAGTTTGGTAACCTCACCTTCTAAGGCTGAAGAGGAGGATGAACTATCGTTAAGTTTGATTGTGACTGCTTCATTCTTGCTATTAATCTCAACCTCTACAAAATCTTCCTCTTCAATATCTTCCAGATCCATGGAGTCTCCATCTTTATCCCTAACTCTATAGCTGCTGGCTAATTTAATTGAACGCTCATAGCCATCCCCATCTTCGATGGTGATAGACGATGAATTTACGCTAACAACATCACCGAAAACTTTACTTGCTTCATTGAGCGGCACAATGCCGGAGATAATGTTCCCCACCTTCACAATGGAAACCCTTTGGCCCCTGGATAGCTGGTAGAAGGTTGTACTGACATTGCTTTTATTAATCTCCTCCGTGGTGCCATCGTCATACCTTACTGTGAAGTAATCCAAATACATGTTTACTACATAACCCTTACGACCGTTATCCGCTGCCGTACTAAGCAGTTTAATTTCTGTAACGCTGCCATTAGCCACTAAAATTTCCGCACTGGCTCCAGTAGTTAAGGCTGTTATATCCTTTGTGGTACCATTTTGTGTTATTTTTACCGAACTAACCAATGGGTAAGAAGTCAATGTCCCTGTATCCGTCTGAAAAGCCAGCAGCCATTGGCTGCCACTGGTTATGCCCTTGATGGTTCCTGTGTAGGTAGTGGTTATGGATACGCTGCTGCCTGGGCTTGCCTTGGTATTTGCTAGATACAGCACTTTACCCGCAGTATCCACCACTACCCTGAAATTATCACCTGCTTTTAAAGAAGCTAAGGTTACTTTTTTGCCATCCAAGTAATATAGCGTATCGGTCTGAACATCAAGGATTTTTGATTGTCCATCCTTGCTAACTGTAATTTTCTGCCCAGCCGTATCCACTTTACTGAGCTTAGCAATATAATATTTGCTAGCATTGGGGTTAATCTTGCCATTTTCAAATAGGCGTGAAATAATTGCCGCCATTTCACCCCTGGTCACAGAAGCATTGGGATCAAAGGTATTGTCTGGGCGGCCAGACATAACCCCATGCTTCACAGCCGCGGCCACAAAGGACTGTAGACTTTCATGAATCTGGGCCTTATCTCTAAAGGTTAGTTCAAAACCATCTGCCTTGAGGCCTAAAGCATTGGCAAAAAGTACTGCTATTTCAGCCCTGCTAGCAGCACCCTGGGGTTTCATCGTGGGAATTCCTGCCTTTGATATGTACTTCTTATCTGCGGCAAAGGCAATATTTTTCTTTGCCCACTCGGGGAAATCGGCCGGAAAATTGTAACCACCTGCTGACATATTATAATCATCCGCTGCGACCCGATGCCCAAGGGCGCGATTTAAGAAAACAATGGCTTCAATCTGGGATACCGAAGCCTTGGGGTCAAATACCCCTTGTCCCCTGCCACCTACTAAATCGGCGGCACTACATTCGGCCACAGACTGCTCCCACCACTGGCCTGTGGTATCTTTATAAAGGTGGGGAGATGCCGCCCAAGCTGAAGTGCCGACTAACATGGCAAAGATCAGAATCACTACCGAAAAAAGGTGCCTTTTTCCTAACAAAACAATACCTCCTTGGTTGGACCAGGCGGATGCCTATTGGGGGCACGACAGGTATCCGACTGGGCCAACATGCTTCTATATAGTTAAGACGCTTTATTTAACACTTCGTTACAAAAATAATAATTCCTGTATCAAAAATGGAAAATAAATGGCACCCTGTTAGATGACTCTGGGCCTTGGGCTTTTGCCTTTAGCTATTAGCAGAAAGTTAAAATACTCTAAGAATAAAAATTTTGTGTCATCTTTCGCTGTCGCTCAGGATGACATCGCTATTGTTTTAAGCTCACTGCTCATGGCTCATGGCCGTTTTTTAGTAAACATTTGATCAATTGACTGATAAATATCCTGCCACGAGGTGCAGCGAATACCCTGCCAGGGCCATTGCCTATTATGAGGAGCCTCAAATAATATCACTGGAACGCCACCACCATTAAGCTGATAGGCATTATGAATATTGTCTTCGACCATAAGTTTGACTTTTAAATCCTGACAAACTGCCAATTTATTATGGGAATTTAATAGGTGTAACTGGCTATAGGGTATATCATAGTCCCTTAACCATTTTTCCGTCACTTCCTGATATCTGGGATTTCGGGCCGTGATAATATGAACCTCCCAGTCTTGCTGAACCAGTTTATAAATACTTTCTCTGGCCAAAGGTATAACTGGGCTCTTTTTAATAATTCCCTCTTCCTTCTCAGCCATCAATTTAAAGAATTGTTCTTCGCTCACATTGTAGACTTTACATAAGCTATATTGGTTGATTTCTTCCCCACGCAAACTCTTACCAGAATACTTATTCATTGTTTCCACCAACAATTCAAGATTGTCGGCAACGGTTCCGTCTAGATCAATCCCAATTCTCATGTTCCCCTCCTAGTATCCCAGCATCCTTTGTCCCTGTAAAATAGTATAGCGAGAAACTTTCTACTTCGTCAAATTAGAAAAGCCAAGTTCGCGCCATATCCGATAGCGCGAACTTAGCTTTTCTTGTACTACCATCCATTAAATTATAATTTCAGATCGTATAAAAGATAAACATAGATAAAGAACTAATCCTTTGGACATAATAACCATAAATAACAATGTGAGGTGTAATCCATGACTCTATCCCCCGGTGAACGAACCATCTATGCTTTTTTTAATGACAGAGTAGCTGCCCGCGGCGCGGCAGAAGCATTGCAGGAAGCTGGTTTTGAATATCCCTTTGTTGATAGGCTTGATCGTCATAAGAGTGCAGATTACCTTTCTGCCTCCACACTTCATCCAGATGGTTTTGGGGAGCAGCTAGGCGAGGTAGACTTTAACCGCGGTTTTTTCTTTACGCTAAAAACCAAGGATGACCTAGTCAACAAGGCCATTAGTATTATTCAAAAACACGAAGGATTCGTTTAGCTATTAGCTGTTAGCCACCAAGAACCGGTTGCCATAAATCTTTGTCACCCTGAGTGATAGCGAAGGATCCTCCTGCATTGAAAGGTTAAACCCAAGATCCTTCGCTATCGCTCAGGATGACACAAATTTTCTTCTTCGTTGAACCGTTAAAATTAAGGTCATTTACTTTCTACCTTCCAGCTTCCTGCTAATGGCTACTAGCTAATTAACCTGCCAATTTGTTACATAACACCCTCACAATACCAACTCTCCTGCATACTATATATAAATTATCAAACTATGTAGGGGAGGTCTGTTTTATGACGAAGGATGAAAAAGATTTAGCAGAAACCACTGACGATGTTGTATCCTCAAACTCTCTCTTTAATAAAAGGCGCGGTTTATTAACTGAATTTGAAGCCTTTACCCTGGAGCCCAGTAATACCTGTGGTGCTACCTCCATACCCCTTACTAGCACACCTACCACCATTGCATCATTAACTGATGAAAATGAACTTAGCATTGAGGATGATTGCGACCGTGTTTGGTTAACTTGTACAGTTGGCTGGGAAGCAATTGCCAATGCACCGGACGGGGCACGACAGGGGAATAATGTGGATATATTATTTAAAATCTTTAGGGAGAATCGGAAGCACCATCGTGATCTTATTTTCAGCTGCTGCCAAAGTGCTAATGCAACCGAAGATAACCTGCAAACCACAACCTTTACCCACGTTGATTTACCCTTTGCCCACAAAGTTCACAATCCCTGTGAAGATGATCATTGTCATAAAGTACCTAGCGTAAATTATTTTGTAACTGCCCAACTCCTTAATGGCGGTCAGGCCAATGTAATTGGACCCATTACCTGTACTGGTTCACAAATTGCCCAAAATCCTAGATAATAATGAATTCACCCTACCGGCTTTGGTATCATCCAAGCGACAGCAAAGGATCTTGGGGATAGCTACAAGCTAACGACTAACAACTATTAAAAACCGGGCGGTTTTGCCGTCCGGTTTTCTTTTCTTACTTTTTAATTCTCTTGACACTGCTCCAAAAGAGGGCTAACTGTTAAATAGAAAACCTTAAATTCATCTTGAAACTTTGCCGGAATATCCATTGGCCATTCCATCTTAGGATCATCCAGGTATTTTTGAGCAAATTCCTCCAGTAGGTAACTAAGTGGTTGTGCCAAAATTGTGGTTATTGCTTGATCTAACTCCGGATAACAATGGGGCCAATCCTTCCTTAATAAAAAAAGATGCAAAAAGCTAGCAGCCTTTGAAAAAATATGTGAATCCGCTCGATAGCTTTCAATGGTGCCACCAATGTAATTCATCACATCATAGCCATTTTCATATGCCATCATTTACCCCCGTTTTTAACTATGGTATGATGGGCTATTCTTGGGGGTTCCTTTTACACATAGCTATGGGCACCGGGTAATAATAATGATACGCCAAACAAAGTAAACAATACGGCAGCAAAACCTATGATTGCCATCATTGCTGCCTTTTTGCCCTGCAATCCATAGGTCTTCCTGGCATGTAAATAGCCTGCGTAGATAAACCAGGTAATCAGTGCCCAGGTTTCCTTGGGGTCCCAACTCCACCATCTGCCCCACACTTCTTCGGCCCACACAGCCCCTGTAATTAAGACAAGCGTCATAAAGGGAAATCCTAGGGCCACTGACCAGTGCAGCATATTGTCGAGCTTCGATAACTCAGGCAGAGACTTACCCATGCCTTGATCCCCTACTTTTTCCTTTACCATGTATAAAATACCCAAGCAGCAGGAAAGTCCAAAGGCACCGTAGGCAACGATTGCCGTGATAACATGGAGTTCTAGCCAGAAGCTCTGCAGGGCTGGCATCAATGGCCGAATATCAGAAGGCAAGGTGCTGCCATAAGAAATAATAATGATTGCTAGCAAGGCAACCAGCGAGGTTAGGAGATCGGAAACAAACTTGGTTCTTAGGATCAGGAAAAAGAATAAAATACCCCAGGCAAAAAGAAAGGTAAATTCATACATAGTTGCAAAGGGCAGCCGACCACTGGTAACACTTCTGGCAATAAGTGCCAGGGTTAAGCAGACAAAAGCTAAGGCAACTGTAGCTAAGGAGATTTTGCTAAGGATTTTATTAGGCTGCCAAAGGCAAACCAGGCTAGTCACTACACCAAGAAAGAGCAGACCATAAGCAGCTAGGTTCAGTGTCCCTTCCATTAAAGCCCCACCTCACTTTTTTGCGCGGTTTTTAACGGTGCAAGATATCTTATTAAGAACCCTATTACGATTAATACAAAGCCAGTGTAGATAATTTTCACACCAGGATCTTGTTTTACCTCTAGCCCTGTATAGTAGCGATAGCTGGAAAAGGTAACGGGGTAGCCAGCTAGTTCCTTTGTTGCCCCTTCTGGAATCACTTCTACGGCAAGCAGCTGATCATTTTGCAGGATAGCGCATGCTAGATGTGGGTTATTGGGTAAAGGGGACCTTGAACGAAGATCGCCACTGCTTGGGTCAAAATCTGGTACGTAGATGACCCTCATTTTAATATTTTCCTTAACAATTACATCCGCACCATTGACCAGGTCAAATTGCTGCTCTTTCCCTCCGACGTCAATATGGCCTTTGACCTTCCAGCCATAACTCTGCTGATAAATGGTAAAGCCCTCAGCCTTGAGTGGATGGTTGACACTTATTTCACTGTTTACCTCATTTTTTTCACCGGATAAGGTTAGCTTACTAATGTATTGCTTTGGCTCAAGGTTATCATAATACTCAATCTTAAAATCCTTAACATGCAAGGTATATCCCGGGAAGCCCTTTGTGGCAAGATCGATTGACTCCCCTGTACCTAGTTCTAGGTATTCACTTTGACCAATTAGTCCGGATACCAGTGATCCAATGAAAATAACCAGTATACTTAGGTGAAGAACCACTGAACCTACTGCACGAATACTGTTTCGTGTTTTAAGGCGTTTAACCGAACACAATAGAATATTGGTTGCAAAAACTGCCCCCAGTAGAATGAACCACCAAGAACCATACAACTTATTTAGGGACAATAGTAAAATGAAAGCGCCCATTAACTCCCCATAGTGGTTTTTGTAAAAGAATGCTTCCTCGCCCTGGGGAATTAAACTACCGAGGGAGGATGCGGCACCTATTAATAATAAAAGAAAAAGACCCATTTTCATGGAGGAAAGGAGATGGATAACTCCCTTCCCCCCAGGTCTTGTAAATTTGCTATTTGTATCTGTCAATACATTTCACTCCAGTAGGATTGGTTTTAGGCTGGATTCTTTACGGCATCCTTAGCAAATTGTATTGCTTTGTGGGCATAGTCGATGGCCTTGCCCAAATTATTCATTGATTCTGTGGGGTTGTGGAAGCCGTAACCATTGGTTACCATCACATAATCCAAATACCATTGACCCTTGCGATGCATATCCTGGGCCTGCTTAAGCAATTCCTGGTTTACGCCAGGGGTATCTTTGGCAGCTTTTATCTCGTTAATGGCTTGAACCACTGCCTCACCGGCAATGTCCTGTATTTCTTTGGTTTTTGTCTGGGTGTCCTTGACCCTGCTCTCAAGCCAGTCCACACCCTCCCGGTGGCAGACGGTACAACTTTCCTCGATGTTGTTTAGGGGGCTGGTCCAGTAGTGGGAGCTGATTTTTACATTGCCCTGCTTAACATAGGGCATATGACAATCCGCACAGGCTAACCCCGCCGACTGGTGAGTGCTGCCCATGAAAATTTCATATTCGGCATGCCTTGCCTTGGCTAGTCCAGTTCCAGCATCCGGGTGATGCCACTCACTATAGTTCTTTTCATCAAAATAGGCGAGGATTTGATCTGCTTTAATACCATTATCCCAGGGGAAGGTTAGTTTCTTGGTTTCTGGTTGGAAGTAATACGTCACATGGCATTGGGCACAGACCAGGCTTCTCATTTCCTGCCTGGTGACCTTGGTAATGTCCTTACCTTGGCGTTCAAAGGCTTCGATTAAGGCAGGTCTGCTGATTCTCAGATCCATTGTTTTAGGATCGTGGCAATCAAGACAGGCGATGGGATGCTTAAGCTGTGAATTTATTTCCTCAAAAGATTTAAGGTAGTAATCTTCGCCGTACTTATCGATAAGCCCGGGTATTTGGGAAGATTTACAGGTATTACAAGCAGCACCTGTTTTATAGCGATTAGGGTTTACTTCTCTGATATCATCCAGCGTATAGAGATGGCCCCGTGGTTCGTTAAATTCCACAGCATAACCAAGGCCTGCATAGATGGGTTCCATATAGGGCTTGGTCTCAAAGTGTGATGGCTTAGCTGTGTTTTGAGAATTCTCCAAGTAACTATCGTAATGTTTAGGATAATATTTGCCCCACACCGCTGGGTCAACCTCATTGGCTGCAATCTCGCCAAGCGGACCTTCCTCTAGGTCTGTGTTATGAGCATTATAGAAATAAAATACCGAAGCCCCCAAGATCACGATTACTACCAGGGAAAAGAAAACTAAATTACGGTATTCTTTTGGAATCAATTTAAATAACCACCCCTCTCATCATTTCTGGTGCGGGGTACTGCGGTGACAATCGAAGCAATATTTTCCACCGTCCCTTTTCGTGTCCCCCACTAGCTCCAGCATTTGTCCGTGGCATCTTAAACAATTTTCTTGAAGAATGTCTTTGCCTAGTTTTGTCACTCTAATTTCCTTGGGAGCAGTGTCCGTGACGACAGCAACGATGTCCCTTGTTCCGGTATATGCTTTATAGGTAGCACCGTACACCAGGCTATGGGGAATATGACAATCCCCGCAGGTAGCTCCTGACCTATGTGCTGAATGTAAATATGTGTCTACCTGTTCATCCATAACATGACATTGGCCGCAAAACTCTGCCTTGTCTAACCCAAGAGCAGGAACCTTTGTTATCAGCATCAAAGCAAAGCTGATAAAACCAAAAGCAGCTAACCACATAAGTTTTTTCTTCATTACCCCGCCGACCTCACCTCCTTATGATTAATATATAGTAAACGAACTGGCAACTCTAGACAGATTATTCCAGATAAAAGGTTTCTGAAAATATTTTTTTGGTATTAACCAATAGCTTAAATGCCATGTTCTTTTTTGAAAAAAGACTTGGGGCAAATACCCCAAGTCCTATTTCAATGTATTCATAAAGCTTTTAACCCAAGATAGCTGCTAGATCCGCTTCCGCAGTGGTAATCGGCTTAATGTTGAAATTCTTGACTAGTACATCCAGAACATTGGGTGAAATAAAGGCCGGTAAACTGGGTCCTAACCGAATGTCCTTAATTCCTAAGTGTAATAATGTCAGTAAAATAGCCACTGCCTTTTGTTCATACCAGGAGAGTACCAGGGAAAGTGGTAAATCATTTACGCCGCACTCAAAGGCATTGGCCAAGGCCACGGCAATTTGAATGGCAGAGTAAGCATCATTGCACTGACCAACATCCAGCAACCGAGGAATACCACCAATATCACCTAGTTTCTTGTCAAAGAAACGGAACTTACCACAGGCCAGGGTAAGGATGATTGTGTCTTGGGGTGCCTTTTCCACAAACTCCGTATAGTAACTGCGGCCAGCCTTGGCACCATCGCAGCCACCAACTAAGAAGAAATGCTTGATGGCCCCCTCCTTGACTCCGGCAATTACTTTATCTGCTACACTCAGCACGGTATTGCGGGCAAAGCCTACCAGCACGCTGCCTTTATCTTCATCTTCCTCGAAACCAGGCATAGCCAGAGCCCTTTCAATCACTGCCGAGAAATCATCATTTTTAACGTGCGTTACACCGGGCCAACCAACTAGTCCAGTGGTGAAAATACCTTCCATATAGGCCTGGGGATCTTGAATGCAGTTGGTGGTCATTAGGATTGCCCCTGGGAAAGTGGGAAATTCCTTTCTTTGATTGTTCCAGGCAGTTCCAAAATGGCCATAGAAGTGCTTATATTTCTTCAACTCGGGATAACCATGGGTGGGGAGCATCTCACCATGGGTGTAAACGTAGATTCCCTTGCCCTCGGTTTGCTCAAGAAGATTCGCAAGATCCAGCAAGTCGTGCCCGGATACCAGGATGCACTTACCCTTTTTATGTCCCAGTGGAACTTCGGTAGGTACTGGATGACCAAATTTACCGGTATTGGCTGCATCCAGCAGTTCCATAGCCCAGAGGTTGGCCTCACCGCATTTGAGAACCAAGCCCACCCAATCGTTCAAACCAAGTTCTTTATTGGCCAGTGCTGCCATTGCTTCATGGATATAGGCATACACCTTATCCGCTTCCTGACCTAGAATCTTGGCATGGTCTGCATAGGCGGAAATACCCTTTAGCCCATAAACAAGGGTTTGCTGGAGGGATTGAATATCTGTATCGGCATCTTTACTTACTACGTGACCCAGTTCTTCAGCCTGTTTGATTAAACCTTCTAAATCCTGCGCTATTTTCAAGTTGGCAGAGGGGTCGGCAAAGGTAGTATTGCCACCTGCAGCGGCTACCTTTTCCTTCATCCCTTCAGTGAGTTCCATACCCTGATTAATTAGCTTTTGAAAGCGAGCAGCATCAAAGTTTACGTTTGTCAGTGTGGAAAAAATAGCTTCCACTGTAAAATGATTTACAGCGGCATCTACCACTCCTACTTTTCGACCTTCTGCTGCATAAAGGGACAGGCCCTTCACTGTATGTAATAGTAGATCTTGTAAATTGGAAACTTCCGGTTTTTTGCCGCATACACCAACTACGGTACAGCCAACACCCTTGGCAGTCTGTTCACATTGGTTACAAAACATATTATATCCCCCTTTAATCAATTAGTTGAATTGAACTTGTAGGGCAATTATCCACACATGCGCCGCATTCCGTGCAGGCATCTGGGTTTACTACTTTTGATACATCCCTTACCTCAAAGACATTGGGGTCAGCCGGACATACACCTTCACATGTAGCACAGGCAATACATGTTTCTTCATTAACCACTGGACGCAAGCTCACACCTCCCCTTACCACAATTTTACAACTAACCTATTTTTTTAATTATACAGGGCTTGTTGACAACTAGCAATAAATAGTGGCAAAATGTAAGGTTATTGTAACGGTTGTCGCAAATATAGATTTTTGTTGACTTGTCTTTTTATTTCTGTTAACATAAGTCATGTCAATGGGCGATTAGCTCAGCTGGGAGAGCGCCTGCCTTACAAGCAGGATGTCGGCGGTTCGATCCCGTCATCGCCCACCATTCATTATGCTGCTATAGCTCAGTAGGTAGAGCGTATCCTTGGTAAGGATAAGGTCATCGGTTCAATCCCGATTAGCAGCTCCAATGTCAGGATCTTGCTTTTTGGCAAGATCCTCTTTTGTTTGTAAGTACCACTTGCATTCTAGGTTCGTCTTTGATACTATAGCAATTGAATTAGGCTGGGGTAGCTCAGTTGGTAGAGCAATTGATTCGTAATCAATAGGTCGAGGGTTCAAGTCCCTTCCTCAGCTCCAGTAAAAAAATCCCTTGGTATTACCATGAATACCAAGGGATTTTTTTACCATAATCATTTTACATAATTTACCAATTAATATATTTTACCACCTATGCCTAGGTTTCGTTTGCCACTGTTTTGCTCTTTCTCTCCCGACCTTACTATTTCTAACTGTTCTTCTGTATAGCACCATCTACCGGTTAGTGCCTTTCCGCCAGGAGAAAGGCAACGGCCTTCTTTATTTATTGGTGCTTTAACATCCCTCGAAAATCCTTCCCTGCTGTTGATTTTTTCCACCTGGGAGAACTCTAAATACCTAATATTTCTTTAAGATCATCCTCGGATAAGCTAGACAGGGCTGCTTCCCCCGGCTGAATGACTTGTTCAATTAATTCTTTTTTCTGCTGTTGCATCTCGTATATTTTTTCCTCAATGGTACCCCTGGTAATGAGTTTCATCACCTGAACACAATTTCTTTGTCCCATGCGGTGGGCCCGTCCCGCTGCCTGTTCTTCTACGGCAGGGTTCCACCATAAGTCATATAAAATCACTGTATCGGCACCTGTTAAATTCAGGCCAGTTCCTCCCGCTTTTAAAGAGATAAGAAAAAGCTCCTTCTCCCCACTATTAAAACGTTGGGTCATTTCCACACGTTCCTTTGCAGGGGTTTGTCCATCAAGGTAAAAATAGCTCTTATTCATTCGATTAAGCTCTTCACTAATGAGCCGCAACATACTGGCAAATTGAGAAAATACCAAGAGCCTTCGATTATTTTCCAGGGCGTTTTCAATCATTTCCATGAGCTGCTCTAGTTTACCGGACTGGCCGTTATAATTTTCCAGAAAGAGGGAAGGGTGGCAGCACAATTGTCTAAGACGTGTTAATCCTGCCAAGATCTTAATGCGGCTTTTTTCGAATCCCTCGACTTGTAAGGAATCCTTCGTTTCCTGTCTTATTTTTTCTAAATAAGCAAGATACAGTTCCTTCTGTCCTTTGGTTAATTCAGATTGATGCACGGTTTCAATTTTTTCCGGCAGCTCTCTTAGTACGTCTTGTTTTATCCGCCTTAATATAAAGGGCCGAACCATCCGGGCAATACGATCCCGTGACAGATTGCTAAAGCTGCGTTGACTCTGAAAAAAGCCCGGCTGTATGGCATCAAAGAGGGACCAAAGTTCATCCAAGGAATTTTCGATTGGCGTTCCGCTTAGGGCAAAGCGTTTGGCTGCCTGGATCCCTTTGACTGCTTTGGCCGTTTTAGTTAAATGGTTTTTAATGGCCTGTGCCTCATCTAAAATTAGGGTGTCAAATTCCATCCCTTGATATAATTCAAAATCCTGTCGCAATAATGGATAAGAGGTGATAAAGACATCTGGCTTACATTCACGTAGAAGTCTGCTTCGTTCATCAGGTGTACCGTAAACTACCACAACCTCTAAATTAGGTGCAAATTTTTCAAACTCACTTTTCCAGTTGTAAACCAGAGAAGCAGGAGAAACAACAAGCGAAATTCGTTCCTGCCCTTTCGCTTCAATTTTTTCTGAAAGGAGAAGAGCAATGGCTTGCAGCGTCTTGCCAAGACCCATGTCATCAGCCAAGATGCCGCCCAGCCTGTAATGTGCCATGGTTTTCAGCCACTGATAGCCAGTCTGTTGGTAATCCCTCAGTGTTGCTTTTAGGTCTGCTGGTAGTACAAAATCAATTGCCTCGGGATTCTTCAGATCTTGAACTAAGCGGCGAAATTTCTTGCCTAGTTTGACAAAATTCTGATTTGCGCCGTTAATGATGCCATCAATTTGCAAGCCACGATATACCGGGAGTTGGAGTGCTTCCTTTTTATGCCACCCTTTTGGAAGTTGTAATTCCCCAAACAAGTGGTTCATTGTTTGAAAGGCTTCGTCCTCCAGGGAAATAAAGGCACCATTGGTTAAGCGATAATACCTCTTTTTTTCCACCACGGATTGTAAAATCTGTGTTATCTCTTGGCGGTCAATTCCCTCCAGGTCAAAGTTAATCTCCAATAAATTACCCTCGGAATTAATATCCACCTTGGTCATAGGTGCATGTTGCCTGGGCATAATCAAAGCTTTAACAGCATTGGTCAAAAACAGCTCCGCCTGCTCCTGAAGCCTTGGCAGAGACATATATAGAAACTCATAAATCTCATCTTCACCCTCTAGGTAACATTCCCTTCCGTTAAACCTTAAAGGAGTGTTTTCAAAGATTTTCATAATTTCCTGTTCTTTTTCCACCTGCCGCATGAGTATTATTTCTTTCTCAATCTTTTCTACCTGCTCCCTTTGAAAAGGATCAATGATAATGTCACCATAATGATATTCGATTCTGGCCATGAGACGCTCGGCTTGCCGATCCACAAATACCTTGACAATTAAATCTGGGTTTAGGATTTGATCAGACACTTGCTCCGCTATTGCCACCCGACCAATTCGTTGCAATCCCGGTATTACGTGGGAGATCAAGCCTTGCATTTGATTTTGTGCCACCTGTAGAATACTTCCATTGGGTTCTTTTAAGAAACTTTTAATATTATCAAACAAATCTTTCTGAGTAGGGGATAATTTATAAACAATATTATTTTGCACCAGCCAGCCATAGGAATCATAGTAAGTGGTACCTTCTAGTGAGGTCAGATCGATTTGAAAATCCCCGGTGGCTCCTTTTTCTAAGTTGAACCGAAAGGGCAGTTTAAATTCTTCACTATCGGGTTGAAAGGTTAGGCCAACTTGTTCTTCAAAGGTTACATTTCGACCTTGTAGTTTTGCAAACAGCTTATCTGCCACCATGGGCGGAATACACAGTGCCCGCTCCTCCCCTATTGCAGAATGATAGTAACTCTGTTGCCGGTGATAAAATTCCTCCTGTTTGCTGATCTCCTGAAGGATTTTAATTACTTCTAGATCCTCTGCTGAAAAAGCATGTTCCGATGGTTGATAGGTGAACTTCTTTGTGAAATAATAGCTACCCTGATTTTCCATACACTGTAGGAATTCGTGAATATTTTTAATAATATAAGGCCGTTTTTCACCTATCTTTAACTCCAGCTTAAGTAAATTATTACGGTGAAAATATCCTGTGGCATACCCCTTGATAATATATTCAACTATTAACATTTGTTTATGGTGGTTTCGTTCATCTACATTGGTGGGTTTAAATCCATTTACAAAGGAATCAATCAATTGACCTGTTTGGTAATATTTGCGTGAATCCAGTTCAGCCTTTGCCGATCTTGCCATACCCCTCTGGGGTTGCTTGATTTCCCTTTGTTGTATTTGTTCAATTTCCAGTAGGACTGCCACGATATGCTTACAGGTCCAATGGGTTTGATAGGCGGGGCAGTCGCAACTGGCATCTATGTCGCGTCCCATTAACCTAACCTCTACCGAATATACCTCACTGCCAGCCACCTGGGCAAACCAAGTCTTATATGTCGGATCCTGCTCAAGCTCAAGTACACGCCCTTGTCTGAAATAAGAGACCCCCCGTTGGTAAATCGAGGCCGATTCGCACCATTTTTGAATATACTTTGTCGATAATAAAATATCTTCTGTATGCATATAAACACCTCAAAATTTTGGGCATTAAAATACGATTGAAACACTCAACTAATATCTATTTTATCATTTAAAATCGTGCTTTACATTCCCATTATCTCATCTAACCCCGGAGTTCAAACGATTATTCTTTAAATATCTCTTTTCGCGTTATTTCTAATCATCAAAAATATTACCTTACCTATATCTTTTTCACCAAATACTGCTTGTCTCCCATACTTTTGGGTACTCTGTATCCTAATAAAAAATATGTAAAAAAATATTGACTTAGTGTTATAATTTTGTTATTATATCAATTGTCAGTGAACGAGGGCGATTAGCTCAGCTGGGAGAGCGCCTGCCTTACAAGCAGGATGTCGGCGGTTCGATCCCGTCATCGCCCACCATAATGGAGCTGTGGTGTAGTGGCCTAACATGCCTGCCTGTCACGCAGGAGAACGCGGGTTCGACTCCCGTCAGCTCCGCCAGATAAGATAGCCGCCTTTATTACGAAGGCGGCTATCTTAATTTTTACTCAAAAAGCCCCCTATATCAGAGCTTTCCGCCCCGTTGCGGGGCAAAAGCACAACCCCGGTGATTGTTTTACACCGGGGCTTTTTGCGTTTTGCGGCGTTTATGTGCTTGTTCCCAACAGGCGTCTGTCGACATATCCAAGTGACGCGAACACAGTTTCTGCAACAGGGGTTCTGAGTGGCTGACGATCAGTACGCCTAAATTGCGGTAAGCCATTTCTTCTTCGAGAAACTTCCATATTTGCGCCTGCGTTATCAAATCAAGCATTGTACTGATTTCATCAGCAAGCAGGAATTTGGTTTTATTCCCTAATGCACGGGCAATGCAAAAGCGCTGCAGTTCGCCTCCGGAAAGCTCAATCGGATAACGGCACAGCCATCCTTCTCGAATCCCGAGACCCTGTATGACGCGATCATCAATATCGCCCGCTTCCTTGAGCACTTGAGACATACGAAGCCGGGGGTTGATCACTAACTCAGGGTGCTGCCAAATCATCTGCACAGGACAATAGCCTGAATAAGCTTGCAGTGGCTTACCGTCTAAGGTGACTTGACCACTTTCCGGCATAATATATCCTGCAAGGATTTTGCACAGCGTTGTTTTGCCAAAGCCACTGGGAGCTCTCAAGCCGACAATCTCACCGCTTTCGATAGCAAGGGAGAAGTCATTCAAAATCTGGCGATTTCCGCTTTGATAATGAAAGGATAAATTTTCACCTTTAAGTAGCACAGCTTTCCCCCCTGATGCAACGCACATAGCCTCCGTTCATTTTGCGATAGGGTACTTCCGCATCGCAGTTCTTTTGTGCAAAGCTACAGTTGTTGAAAAATGGACAACCGCGTGGCTTGTCTGAGGCATAGGGCTGCATCCCCTCTATTGCTTTAAACCCGTTTTGCGGCATGGCGTGCCACAATGCTTTTGTATACGGATGCCGCAGCCTTGATACGTCTCTAAAATCAGAGGCACTGGCTTCTTCAAGGATCGTTCCGGCGTAAAATACTACCACACGGTCAGCCACCTCTACAGCCAACTCTAAATCATGCGTGATAAGAAGTACCGCAGCACCCTCGTTGGCAATCTCACGAAAGTGCTCAAGAACACCCTTGGCCGCCCTGCTATGCAGCCCCGGTGTTGGCTCGTCAGCGATTACTAGTTTGGGACTTGCCATCACAGCTGTGGCAATAAGCACTCTGCGCGCCATACCGCCGGAAAGCTCAAAGGGATACAGCACTTCCGTTTCTGCCCCAAGGCCATAACGCTGCAGGGTCGCTGTTGCTTTTCTCTGGGTCTCCTGATCTGTCTTGCCGTTGCGAATCTGTGTGCCGACTTTCATAAGGGGATCAAAATAGGAGACGCTTTGCGGAACAAGTACAATTTCTTTGCCTCGAAGCTGTTCGATCCTCTTAGGGGTCAGCGGACTCCCTTGGTAGAGTATTTCACCGCCAAGAGAAGCATTATAAGGTAATAATCCTAATATAGCATGGGCGAGCAGGCTTTTGCCGCTGCCGCTTGCCCCCACTACTGCGACAATTTCGTTGCTATAAAGCTTTACACGCAAGTCACTAATCACCTGTAACCGGTGCTTTATTAATGCAGTGGTGTATTGAGAGAACGAAACAGATAGTTTGCGTACATCGAGAATCGGCGTCTTATCCATTTATACCCTCCTACTCATGTACGGTATTCGGATCAAGCAGCTTGCGCAGCGTGTTCCCGATATAGTCGAATAGAACGACTAAAAGCACAAGGGAAATTCCGGGAAAAACGGCAAGCCACCAGTTTCCGGTAACCAAGTATCTCATGCTTTCGGATAATATAATACCAATAGCCGGTTGTTCGGGTGATAAGCCAAATCCTAAAAAGGTAATGCTCGCCTCATGCAATATCGCATGAGGAAAAAGCAAGATCAATCCCACGACAAACTGCGGCAATAAATGAGGCAACATATGCAAAACCAAAACTTTTAATCTCCCGGAACCAAGCTTTCTTGCCACCTGTACATAGCCGCTTTGTTTAAGCTGTAGAATCTCCCCTCGCATGACACGCGCAAGGGACATCCAGTGTGTGAGCATCACGCCTACGGCAACGCCCCAAAATCCTTTGCCGCAGGCAAAAGAAATAAGAATTAGTAGCAGCATATGGGGAATTCCCATGAGCAGATCAATCAGCCAAGTGACAAATGAATCAACTGCTTTTCCCATCATGGCTGACAAAGAGCCCAACACCAAAGCAATCAACGCACTTATTGTCGCTGTGAGCAAACCGATTCGAATACTCATAGAAAGCCCCACCAAGGTACGGAAAAACATATCGCGCCCTAACCAATCCGTTCCAAAAAGAAACTGCCAAGAGGGCGCTTGATTTTTTCGGCTAAAGTCCGTCTCCGTTGCCGCAGCCATAAGGACATTTCCTAAAACAAGAATGGTTATAATGAACAGGCTGGCTAGGATAAGCAGTATCAGAGCGGTTTTTCTGCGATTCCACCTCATCCCTCCATCCCCCTTCTGATCCGGGGGTCAACTGCGCCATAAAGCAAATTTGCGATAAAGTTCCCCGCAAAGACAATTGCGGCACTGATGACGGTAATCCCCATCAAGAGCGGAATATCTCCGCCAAGTCCGGCTGATACTGCCGCCTGGCCGAGACCGGGATACGAAAAAACCTGCTCAACAAGAATAGAACCGCCAAATATCTCACTAATTGAAGCGAATTGCAGCGTTATGGCGGGAATCATAACATTGCGAAGGCCGTGGCGAAAAATAATGGCTCTCTTTTTTTCGCCACGGGCAAAGGCAAACAACACATATTCACTTTCCATCACATCAATCATTTTTTCTCGGGTGTGCAGGGTAATATTGGATATACCTGTCATACTTAATACGACCACCGGAAGAATGGCATGCCGTAATCTGTCAAGCAGCGTTACAGAAGCCGCATCCGCACCGATCGGGATACTCAAGCCAATGGGCAGCATTCCTAACCAGACAGAGAATAACAACAAAAAAACCAGTGCGAGCCAAAACGCCGGGATGCTGGCAGTTATTAGGGCATATCCTTTTATGATTTTATCTATCGGCTTGTTTCTGTTGGCTCCGGCAACCACGCCAAGGATAAACCCAACAACTCCCGAAATGATCCACGCAAAGGCCAGCAGCAGCAGCGAATTGGAGAGTTTCTGTCCGATGACAGAGGAAACATCCTGACGATACAGCAATGAAACACCCATGTCACCACGAATGAAATCCCCCGCCCAAGAAAGATAACGCTCGACCGGGGGATCGTTAACACCCCAATAGCCCTCCAGTTTTGCGATTTGCTCTTGGCTAAGCGATCCAAGGGCGGTTTGTCCGATGTTGGCCTGCAAAGGGTCAATAGGAGATACCGACACCAGAAAAAATGCCAGTATGCTTACACACAGCAAAAGCAGTATCAGTCGCATGAAATTTTTTAAAAGAAAAACTGTCGTTTTTTTCATCCACAAAAACCCCTATAAGAGGAGGCCGCATGGAGGCCATCTCTTATAACGCCTCAATTCATAATATTATTTCCAACTCCATTGATCGACATTGTTCGCAATAGACCACCCGTGACCGTGCGGATGCAGCTTTTGCTCAGCCACCTGCAGGTTTTCATTAGACCAATACAGGTGATCGATATTGACCAGCCATACCCATGCAACGTCATCAGCAGTTCCGGTTGTTCCGTCCCACTGCGCCTTTTGCCACAGCTCATAGGAAGCACTCAAATCGCTTGTGGAAAGTGCTTCATCCATATAAGCGTCAACAGTACGGTTGGCATAGGGGGAATATTCCGCCAAGCCCGTTTCCGGCATGGTGTGATAGATATTATAGAGCTCCATGGGCGTATGTGCACCCCAACCCCATGTCATAAGTTCGCTTTGAGCGCGGCTATAGGCCACGTCCCAGCCAACACCCTCAACGGTAACGTCAATGCCCAATGCCTTGATCTGATTGGCTGCGTCTGCGGCTAAGGCCTGCCTTACAGAGTCGCTTGCCGGGTAGATGATGCTGATTTCTGCGCGAAGCCCGTCCTTAACGCGAATGCCGTCCTCGCCTGCAACCCAACCGGCGTCCTCAAGTATGGTGAGAGCTCCCTTAAAATCGTATTCGACCACCGTGTCTTCGTTAAACCAAGGCATCTTGTCGCAAACACTATAAGCCGGTGTACCATAACCATTCAGTACATTGTCGATCATCTGCTTGCGGTTTATCCCCATGTTAATTGCTTTGCGAATCACAATATCACTTGTTATGTCATTACCGATTTCGCCGTTAGCGGGAATTGTCGGCAAATTAAAACCACGGTTGTCGACTGTTGCAAAATTTAAGAGTTCATATCCCTCAATCACCTGGTCAGAGTAGGAGGCGGCGGTATATGCCAAATCCACCTGACCGGATTTTACCGCAGCAAAAGCAGCCGTCTCATCCATGAACACAATGGTTACTTTTTTCATGAGTATTTCGTTACCGTAATACTCCGGATTGGCTTCAAGGATGACCTGCTGTCCTTTGTCCCACTGTTTAAGTATATACCGACCCGAGCCTATGGGATTCTGACCGTAATTCGGGCCATAGGCATGCTCCGGCATAATCCCAACAATAGCCATCGTGTAGGGCCAGATAGAATAGGGCTTCGTCATATGAAACTGAACCGTAACCTCATCGACAGCCTCTGCTTTATCCAGCATGGTAAAGTCGTTGACAGAGCTTTCTGCCTTGACGGTATTGTAGGTAAAGGCTACGTCGCTGGCTGTAAGCTTCTCGCCGTCGGTAAAATATACATCCTTGCGGATCTTGACCGTCCACAGGAGTCCATCCCCGCTTACAGATACATCCGTAGCCAGGTCGTATGCAATCTCCAAATCTTGGGTCGTAACCGTTAAAGTGCTCTGAATCAACGGCTCATGCATATGTTCCCCGGCTCCCCAGCCATAAGCAGGGTCGAAGCCAGCTTCAGGCTCAGAGGTTGTTCCCATCGCTATGATGACCGAATCCTTTTTAACCGCTCCGGAATTAGGAGCATCGGGAGTTTTTTGGCCGCAGCCAGCTAAAGCTGTCAGCAGTAGTAAAACCGCTGAAATCAGGGAAAGAGCTCTCTTCATTCCTCGTTGCCCTCCTAAAGATTTTGATTTACACTCAAAACCATGCCTTTTGTCCCTGGTTTGTTTGTGTTACCGGAATACAAAAAAGGCATACGGTTTGTCTACAGAAAAACCGTATACCTTCATGAGTATACATTTCAGATTTATTATGCGCGAAACGAAACTACGAAGTACTTCTGCACTTCTCGATTGGCTTCAAGCCAATATACTCAATAGTATACATCCATTCCATGTATTTTTCAAGATAGCGAACCATAGGGAACTCGCAATCCAGGCTCTCTCTATTATATCTACTATTTTTTCCTGTTCTAAATTACAGAATTCTTGCACATTATTAAGTACTAAAATTTTTATACCAACAGCCTCCTCCTCTAACAGCCGCCCTCACCTCCGGGGCGGCAGTTTTTTTGATTAAAAAAATATATTATTGGAATAAACGGCTCCTTTCTAGGTACAATAATCCCAGGAGGGATGAACCATGAACTTTGCTTCAGAAAAGCAACATCATGCCTGGTGGGTTTTTCCCACCGCCATTGCCTTTGGATTGGGTTTAGCAACCTTCATGGGGGCACCAATGGGGCGACAGGTGGGCAGGGCTTTCTCCCTATGTAATCAACAAAGAGGAATCCGTAACCGGAATAACTAAGTAAAGGCCCGCGCGGGCCTTTACTATTTTTAACCTTTTATGGGAACTGAATATCTGTAATAATTAATTTACCCCCTTCATTTTTGTGTAAGGTATAAACAATCTCCTCAAATTCTGTAAGGCTATCCTCGCCCCAGATAGGCATTAGGGCATGAATTTTAGCCTCCGCTGGAGATAAGTACGTTACATTTAATTCCTTATTATAGAGCAGGGGTATGGACCCCTCGGTGAAAAAACCTATATATCGACCATCTTGAGAGGCTTCTTGCCAGATGCTGTCTATAAAGGTTTGATCCCAGTAATTGCTTAGGTGCTTTATTAAATCCTCTTTGCTCTGTATTTTAGGAGAAGGTGCAATCTGATGTTGAGCTAAAAACTCGGGGTTATTATAATATTCTACCCGTAACATTTGCCTGTCAGCGGATAATAGGTGGCCAATCACTCCCTCTTTGGTCATCTCAGGACGATGAGATAGGGAAATAAACTTCAGACCGGATTCCTCCCTATTTTCCAAATTAAGAATATGACAAATATCCTGAACGGATAGATAGGCCCTTCCTGCAATTAATCGGGGTGCTGTGTTTAAATTCAGGTCGGTTTGATTTAGGACTACCCCCGGCTGCCTTAGGTTAATCTGAACAAAATTTTGTCCCTTGCGCCCTATAATAATCCCCTCTGGCAGGTTTGATTCTAGCTTATACCCAGCCTCCTCAAAAATTGGTCGTAGGGGCAGCATGACTTGTTTTTCCACTATTATTAACTGACAGTCCTTAAGCAGCCTACCATCTAGGGCAACTGAAGATTCCGCATAGGCAGAAGAAAACGATCCACTCATAAAAATAAAAAACACCAAAACAACTAGCAATCTCCTTGGCACAAAAACCACCCCTCAAGTATATGTTCTTCTACCAATATTATGCTTGGTTTTTGGTATTTATTACCATTTATATTGTTTTATTCTGTCACAAATAAAAACCAGCGGCTATTTACAGCCGCTGGTAAAAATTCAGATCCGTACAGGGTTTCAAATTGTTTTGATCCATTTTTAGCTAGGCAATGGCCTCTTCTTTGCTGGCCTGAGGCAGTGTAAGTGATACCAGGTGCCCGTTTTGCCAAGCCGCAGCGGCAATACCCTGGCAAACCTCAATTAATTGAACTTGCGTCTTAAGCTTCCCCGCTTTGCAATTGTGCCTTTCTTTGGGAATTAATAAAAATATACAACCCGCAAATAATTATACAACCCCCGGCAAGCTGCATGACCGTGGGAGCTTCCTGAAAGACAAAGTAGGCTAAAATGGTGGCACCCACCGGCTCACCTAAAATACTAACGGAGACCACTGCGGCCTTGACATATTTAAGCGCCCAGCTAAAGAGGGAATGGCCAAAGATGGTTGGAAAAATGGCTAGACAAAGGAACCAGACCCAGGTCATGGCAGGGTATGGGTAGAAGGATGAACCCCAAACCATATTCAGCAAAAGCAGCACCAGGGTGGCAGCACCATATACCAAGAAGGTGTAGGGCAGAACCGACATTCTGGTTCGCAGGTGTCTGCCAATAAGTACATAGACAGCCACAAAAAAAGCACCGGCAAAGGCTAACATATCTCCCCACAGGGCTTGTCCGCCCACCTGGAAATCATTGATGCCAATCAATATACTTCCCCCAAGGGCTAGGCCAGCTCCTAAAAGACCGGCCCGGCCTATCCGCTCTTTGTATAAAAAGTAGCCCCCTGTAATAACAAAAAGAGGCTGCATGGTAACCAACACAGTGGAGCTGGCCACTGAGGTATAATTCAAAGAGCTAATCCAAACAGCAAAGTGCAGGGCCAAAAATACTCCGGATAAGCAAGCAAAGAGGAAATCCTTTTTTTGAATCCGGCCTAATTCCTTACGACCTGAAAAATAGGTTGGGGCAGCAATCAGCAAAAGTGTAAACCCCAGCCGATATACCGCGATGATTAAGGGTGGGGCCTCGGCCAATTTGGTAAAAATACTGGATAAGCCCATGGTCAAAACCCCCAACAGGATCACCAAATAGGGGTTTACTTTAGGCCTGTCTGCATACATAGCTACATCTCCTTTTACATAACGTGTTACTTTTCTGCGAAACCCACTCTATTTCCTGCCGTCCTTATTTGAAAATAGCTGCCATTTGATGGTGTCAGGTATCTTATTGCCTGGGCCTGACTGAGGACTCCCCCGTCAGCTTCGCTGCTACCCCCCTCTAAGAGGGAGGTTTAAATTATCTAAAAAAACAGGAGTGTCGTCAAACTGCTTATTAGCAGCGAACGACACCCCTTAATTACTCCCTGCGTAATGCCACAATCGGATCTAGCCGTGAAGCTTTATTGGCAGGATAAAGACCAAAGAACACGCCAATCAAGGCTGAGAACAGGAAAGCAGCGAGCACTACCCACCAGGAAACCAGTGGCGGCAGCTTAAGTACCAAAGCTACCAGCAGCGCACCTCCGTAACCAACTAGAATACCAATCAGTCCGCCAACGGCACATAGGACAATGGCTTCGATCAAAAATTGCAATAATATATCCTTCCGTTGGGCACCCAGGGCCATGCGTATGCCGATTTCTCTCGTTCTTTCAGTAACCGATACCAGCATGATATTCATGACCCCGATGCCTCCCACCAGCAGGGAAATGCCCGCAATACAACCGATCACCAAACCAATAATACCAGTAACCTTTCCTACTGTTTGCATCTCTTGTTCCATACTATACAAGGCATAATGATCCGGGGCATTATGCCGCCGCTCCAGTATCAGCTTGACCCGATCCATTGCTTGGTAGACCTCTTCTCTGCTGGCAGCACTGCCCATCAGGGAACTAACATATTCCCAGCGGGTGCCCCCGGGCGTGGCTGATATCGGTACGTAGGCATAGTTATCCGGGTTCATACCGGGAATAGCCGATTCTGCTTTTTTTATCACCCCAATAACCACAAAAGCACTACCTTGCAGGATCACTGGCTGCCCCACCGGGTTTTCTACATCAAAGATTTCATTTGCCAGCATCTCGTCTAAAACCACAACCCTTTTACCTACTGCATCATCCTCTTCACTAAAGAACCTGCCATATAAAATCTCTATATTTCGGATCCCCTTGTAATCGGCTGTGGTACCAATGATACGCGTGGTCTTTTTACCTGTTTTAGCCCTTACCTCACCTCGGTCGTACTTAACCGGTGCTAAGTACTTCACTTCCGGTGCCAGCTTTTTAATTACCGCCACATCCTGCTTGGTAAACTCAACTGGTCGGACAACCTCTCCCTCCCGATAGTTAGGATAGACCTGAAATAGATTGGTACCAAAACTCTCCATTTCAGTCATGATCATTGCTTTGCCGGCTTCACCAATGGCAATTACCGAAATAACCGCAGCAATGCCCACCACAATGCCTAAGGTGGTTAAAAAGGTCCGTAGTTTATTGTTGCGCAGGCCTTCCAGCCCAACTAAAATAAATTCCTTAAGGTTCATAACTCACCTCTGCTGCAGAGGCATGCTCGGGTACCTCTTCATCACTAATTAATAATCCATCCTTAAAACGCAGAATCCGTTTAGCATGCCTGGCAATGTCCGGTTCGTGGGTAACCAAAACAATCGTTGTTCCTTCTTGGTGAAGTTCTTTAAAAATCCCCATGATTTCCTCACCGGTCTTCGTGTCCAGGGCACCCGTTGGTTCATCCGCCATAATAACCGCCGGGCTATTGACAATGGCCCTGGCAATGGCCACCCGTTGGTTTTGTCCCCCGGAAAGTTCATTCGGGCGATGTTGCAAACGTTCTCCCAAGCCCACCCTTTCTAAGGCAAAGCTGGCCCTCCGCCGTCGTTCTTCAGGCTTTACCCCGGCATAAAGCATGGGTAATTCTACATTCTTAAGGGCGGAAAGAGCCGGTATCAAATTAAAGGCTTGAAAAACAAAACCTAGCTTTTGGTTGCGAAGTCTGGCCAATTCATTTGTGTCCAGTGCCGAGACCTGGCGTCCCTCCAGCCAGTATGAGCCCTCGGAAGGGCTGTCCAATAGGCCCAGCAGATTCATAAAGGTTGATTTGCCTGATCCCGACGGTCCCATTACGGCCACAAACTCACCCTTCCCGATGGTTAAGGTCACATCCTTGAGGGCCTCCACAGCAATAGAGCCAGTCCTGTATACTTTTCTTAAATTATTTACCTTTATCATTTTTTACTCCCGTGACAACCCTTAGGCCATCTTTTAAAGCTGGTGACGGACTAAGAACAATTTCTTCCCCCTCTTTTAATCCGTTAACTACGATGTCATACAATTCATTGCCTCTTTCGGTTTTAACCCTTTGCTTCTTTACAACCCCATCCTTCACTACAAAGACATACTTTTCCCCATTTTGGCTTACCAATGCCTCAAAGGGTAAAGCGATTACTCTTTTCCCCTCCATGGTTACGATACTGATGTCTACTGTATAACCCGGTTTAAGACCGGTTGTTTCTCCCTTTACTTCTATCGTTACTGGTACATATGTATTGCCGCTGCCACCGGTACCATTCTCTGGGATCGCTATGCCAGCCACCCTGGTAACCTCCCCGCTAAATTCTTTACCGGGCAAAGATGTACAGGTGATGGTTACAGGTTGTCCAACCTTAAGGGTTCCGGCATCGATTTCGTTAACGTTGGCATTAACCTCCAGCTTACTATCACTGCCAACCTCCAGCAACCGTGTACCCTCTAGGACACGGTTTCCCTTCTCTTTTCCTACAAAAAGCACCACACCATCCTGCTGTACAATAAAGTTAGCTAAATCCAAACGTTCCTTAGCCTGGGCCACTTCCTGCTGCCCCAGGGCCACCTGGGCTGCCAGGGAAGAGATTTCCTTGTCCGTGGCCCCCTGTTGCACCCTAAGCAAAATTTCTTGGTAATCCGTCTCTGCCCGGGCAAAGGACACCTTAGCCTGTTCCAATTCTGTTATAGCCACAGCCCCTTCATGATATAGCTTGGTAATTCTATCAAGGTCATTTTTTGCTTTCTCATGGGCAACTTTGCTATAGTCCAAGTTTAGTTGGTCATTACTGCCTTTAGCCCTGGCCAGCTGTGCCTCTAAACCAGCCAGCCGGGACAGGGCCTGTTGGTAAAGTCGTCCCAATTCCTGGGTATCAAGACGCCCTAAGACATCACCCTTTTTAACTCTATCCCCAACTTTTACCGAAAGCTCCATTAAAGTACTGTCCACCGGTGTGAAAAATTCTTGTTTTTCCGCAGCCTCCAATTTCCCCGTAGCCATCACACTTTGTTCAATATCTTTCTTTTCTACTTTGGCTGTTTGTACCACCACTCCTCCCTTGCCGAGGCTTTGCAGCACCGTCAAGCCAATAATAGAAAATAAAATAACGACCCCCAACAGCCATTTTAGCCAGCGGGGAAGTCCCCTGAAACGCAACTGCATTTTTTTGAACCTGCTTAACTCATTCTTCTCTACTTCCAACAAGCTTCCCCCCAAAAGTTTTCTCTTTATTTATGACGTATTAAGTCGACTAATTATTACACTAAATCTTAGTTTTTTTGAAATAAAATAAGAAACACGATTTCAGCCACAGTTCAAGCAAGCATAATCTCCGAATACAAATACAAACCCGGCGTGAAACACCGGGTTTAAGTCGGTTTGTATGATTCACCGCTAATACTATGAATTGCGACCTGTGCCAAATCTCCTAGCTTAACATTAGCAAGCTCATTTCCTTGATAAACCTCAATTTCCCGGTGGTCCTTTAATAAACCCTGCAAAGTCGGCAGTGCTTCCTTGGCCGTTGGCCCTATTTGCCCTAAGGACCTTGCTGCATATCCCCTTACTTCTGGTCTCGGATGTAAGAGAAAGTCCTTAAGCAACGGTATAAATTCCTGTACCAAATCCGGTCGCAGGGAACCAACCCGCCCCAGAGTCCAGGCAATGCCCCGGTGAAAAATTTCCTCCTCGGAGGCATTTACTACAATGGAAATAAACTCCCTATATTCCTCCGGATTCCTACGGATAATCTCACCGATGGCTTCCGGGGAACTCCAACCAGTGGTACCAGACTCATCATTCATGGACCACAGCAGCCTTCGAATAACCTCCCGCACTGCCTCAGGATTTTGCTGCTGCAGGGCTTGGGTTATGCAGCCTAAACCTTCAATGGCACGCCATCTGGTCAGTCCATAGGGATGATATAGTAATCGAAACAAATACCGCAGTATTCCCGGACTCTCAAGGGCCTTGGCTACCAGTTCCTGATAGCGCCCTTCTTTTAATAAATGATTAACCTCTTCCCTTATGTTAGACATCACATCACCCCGTTATTTTATTAGGGATGACGTTATTTTATCATTTAAATGCCTACTTGGGTATTATTTATACTTTTGTAATATTTTTGTAATTAAACCGTGAGATCTATCCGGTAAAATTATGTTAGACAACTACCCTCCTCTGAACGGTCCTCTTTGAGGACCCTTTTTTTGGGCACAATTTTGTCTCTACCTGTCTGTGTCCGAAGGCTCTCCTGTAGCCTTTTAAAATAGCCCCATTCATGCTATAATGTTAATCGTGTTTTTCTGAATATTCATTAGAGAGGTGACGAATGACCAGGAGAGTTAATTAAGGAGGTATTGCAATGCTAGACTTTTGGTTTACCGAACAGCACACAGACAGCTATAAGGTATCTTGGCGAGTGAATAACATTTTACATGCAGAGAAATCCCGCTATCAGGAAATTGCCGTCATTGAATCACCGGAATTAGGACGTGCCCTGCTGCTGGATAACATTGTACAAACCACAACCCGGTTTGAGTTTATCTATCATGAAATGATTGCTCATATTCCCCTGATGATTCACCCAGAACCGAAGCAGGTGATGATTATTGGTGGTGGGGACGGCGGGGCGGTACGGGAAATTCTCAAACACCCATCCGTAGAAACGGTTGACCTCATCGAAATAGACGAGCGTGTCATAGAAGTAAGTAAAAAATGGCTGCCAGAAATCAGCCAGGCCCTGTCTTCGCATAAGGTTAACATTATGACCGTGGACGGTTTAAAATTTGTTAAACAATGTGCTGCCTGTTATGATGTTATCCTGGTGGACTGTACGGACCCCAGTGGTCCCTCTATGAATCTGTTTGCCAAGGAATTTTATCAGGACATTTTTAAGGCTTTAAAAGACGATGGCGTATTTGTTTCCCAAACTGGTTCACCCAGCTTTAGCACTCACTACCGTCAGGCAGTCCAAAATATCATGCAAGTGTTCCCATTGGCACGGCCATACTTAACCTGTGAACCCACCTATATTGCCGGTTTCTGGAGCTTTACAGTTGGTTCCAAGAAATATCAATTGGACAATATTAATCCGCAACGGATGTTAAAAATAGAATCAAAATATTACACCCCCGAAGTTCACAAAGCCGCTTTTGTTTTGCCTAAATATATTGAAAAAATTCTTGAATAAAATGAATGCGACAGGGAAACCGCCCCTGTCGCATTTTTTATGCTTTGCCTAAATATGCTCGTTTTACCTCATCATTGTCTGCCAATTCCTTACCGGGACCTTGCAGCACAATATTTCCTGTTTCCAATACATAACCATAGTCTGCGGCTTTTAAGGCCGCGGTGGCGTTTTGTTCAATTAATAGGATGGTCATCCCATCGTTATAGATCTCTTTGATAATCCGAAACACTTCTTTTACAAGCAAAGGTGCTAAACCTAGGGAAGGTTCATCCATCATTAAAAGAGCCGGCCGAGACATGAGGGCTCTGCCAATGGCCAACATTTGCTGCTCCCCTCCGGAAAGTGTGCCCGCTGCCTGCCATTCCCTTTCCTTGAGTCGGGGAAACATTTCATAGATTTTCTGGATGTCCTTCTTGATGCCATCTTTGTCCTTCCGGGAAAAGGCTCCCATATTTATATTTTCTAACACCGTAAGGTTGGCAAAAATACGCCGTCCTTCTGGTACCAGGGTAATACCTTTCTTGACGATCTCTGCTGTCTTCGTTTTTGTGATATCTTCTCCCCGAAAGCTAATTTTACCCTGGGCCGCTGGTACTAGGTTGCTGATTGCCCTGAGGGTGGTACTTTTACCGGCACCATTTGCACCAACCAAGGTAACAATTTTATTCTCCGGTACTTCCAGGGTAATACCCTTTAGTGCATGGATACCACCGTAGTATACATGTAAGTCCTCAATTTTAAGCACTTTCATCCACCGCCCCAAGATAAGCTTCGATAACCTGCTGATTATTCTGGATCTCTGTTGGTGTTCCCTGGGCAATGGGTTCGCCGTGGTCTAATACCACAATATGCTCGCAAATGCCCATAACAACCTCCATATGGTGTTCAATCATTAAGACCGTAAGATTAAATTGATCTCGAATCTTCGCAATAAAATCCATTAGTTCCAGAGATTCTTGGGGGTTCATCCCGGCCGCAGGTTCATCCAGCAGAATCATTTTAGGTTGCGTAGCCATCGCTCGGGCAATCTCCAACCGCCGCTGCTTGCCATAGGGTAGGGAAGTGGCCTGTTCATGGGCTAGATCGGCCAGTTGAACCTGATCCAGTAAATCCATGCATTCCTCAATGTGTTTCTTGCGGGATCTGGTATACCTGGGTAAGGCAAAAATAGCTTCGAGCCAATTGGCCTTGAGCCTAACATGCTTACTTAGCAGCACATTTTCTAACACCGTCATACTCGAGAAGAGCCGGATGTTTTGGAAGGTTCGAGCAATGCCTAATTCGGTAATCTTGTTGGGTTTAAGACCTGTAATATCGTTACCATCAAATACGATGCGTCCCGAGGTGGGCTTGTACACACCGGTAATCATATTAAAAGCAGTGGTTTTGCCAGCCCCGTTGGGTCCAATTAAGCCAACGATTTGCTTGGGAGCTACCTTTAAAGCCAGGTTGGAAACCGCCCTGAGCCCACCAAATTGCATCGTAATATTATCTGTAGCTAAAAGTGACTGGGTGTTAGCCATTTGCCCCAACCCCCTTTCCTTTGTCGGGTTTAACGCCAAGCTTGTTCAGAATCCAATCCCAGTTAAATTCCCTGGTTCCCATCAGACCCTGGCGGTAGAAGAGGATAACCATCAGCAGCAGCAGTGAGAAGATTACCATGCGCATTCCCGGGATGCCTGGTATGACCAACCCAAAGAGGTTCATGGGCTGCTCCACAAAACGCAATACTTCCATCATAATCGTTATCACTAAGCCGGCGATAACAGACCCGGTTAGGCTGCCTAAGCCGCCCAAGACGATAATAAGCAGGATTTGGAAGGTAAATAAGAACCTAAACATCGTGGGGTCAATGGAGGTAATTAAGTGACCCATCAGTGCCCCCGCTACCCCGGCAAAAAAAGCTCCCACGGTAAAGGATAATAATTTGTGCCTAAAAACATCAATACCCATCGCTTCAGCAGCGATTTCATTATCCCGGATGGCCTTGAAGGCGTAGCCCCAACTACTATTAATCAGTTGTTTTAAAACCAGGATGGTGATGATAGCAACACCCCAGTAAAGGTACATACTTTTAATGGAAGGAATGTTCTTCAGTCCCAGGGAACCATTGGTAATTGTAATGGTATTGGTCACAATAATCCGGATAATCTCACCGAACCCTAGCGTGGCGATGGCCAAATAGTCATCCCGCAGACGTAAGGCCGGGAACCCGATAAGAAAACCAAAAAATGACGCCACCAAACCCGCCATAAAAATTGCCGGCAGAACAGGCCAGTGTATATTGGCCAGGGCAGGTACAATGGGTTCCATAAAATAAATCATTTCTTTACTTTCCGGTGACATGGTTAAAATGGCAGAAACATAGGCTCCCACACACATGAAACCGGCATGTCCCAAGGAAAACATACCAGTAAACCCAAGTACCAGGTTCATACTGGCACCTAAAATAACAAAAATAGCAGCCAAGTTAAGTACCCTGGCTTTAAAATTGTCTAAGTAACTCTCTGCAAAAAAGAGTGAAACACAGCATACGATAATTAAGCCGATGGTTAAAAGTGTTTTTAATCTCTGTCGATTGTCCATGTCTACACCTTCTCCACTACATTTTCACCCAGAATGCCGGTGGGTTTGAACAACAAAATAAAGATTAAAAGTATGAAGGCAAAGGCATCGCGATAGCCGGAAAGTTCAGGCATGAGGGCCACCAGGAAAACTTCTCCCATGCCAAGGATAAATCCGCCAAGCATAGCCCCTGGGATATTTCCTATCCCCCCCATAACCGCCGCAATAAAACACTTTAAACCGGGGAACACACCCATCAGAGGATCAATCTGGGGATACTGCAGACTCCACATGATCCCCCCCACTGCAGCTAAACTAGAACCAACCACAAAGGTAGTACTTATTACTTTATTTACATCAACAGCCATTAAACTTGCTGCCTCAAAGTCTCTGGAAACAGCTCGCATGGCTGTACCTGTCTTGGTTTTGTTGACCATATATGTTACTGCCACCAGCAGCAGAATGGTTACTACGGGAATAATGACCGTCAAGGACAGGAAGGAAATGCCACCTACATTAATGTTCCAAACAATATCCTCCGGACGAGGAAAAGATTTGGGTCTGGCACCGATAGCCACAATTCCTAGGTTCTCTAATAAAAATGATACACCAATAGCAGAGATCAAAACAGAAATTCTGGGAGCATTGCGCAACGGACGGTATGCTATTTTCTCAATACTAACTCCCAAAAAGGCTGTAATCATAATAGCAATTGCAAAGGAAGCCCACCAGGGCAGAGCAAAAATCATAATGCCATAAAAAGCACCATAGGCTGCCACCATTAATAGATCGGCATGGGCAAAGTTAATTAAACGCAGGATGCCGTAAACCATTGTATAGCCAATGGCAATTAGTGCATACAAACTTCCCAAAGAAATGCCGTTTGCTAAACTTTGTAGTAATAGTTCTCCGGTCATGATATAACCCCTTCCAAAAAAGCTAGTAATGACTCTTTGGGTACAAATTCCAGCATGTAAATAAGAATACCAACTCCCCACCTGCTGAGCAGGTGGGGAGTCGTGTAGCATCAATTATCCCCTACTTATTTAGGGTCAACCTTTCCTTCATACACAAACTGGCCATCTGCTACTTTCTTAATGATAGCCGTCTTCGTGGCATCACCATGTTCATCCAAAGAAATAATACCAGTTGCACCTTGGAAATCCTTGGTTGCAGCCAGTGCATCGCGGATAGCCTTAGGGTCATCCGAGTTGGCCTTGGTAATCGCATCAAGAGCTAGGATATAGGTATCAAACCCAAGGGCTCCGAAGGCGTTGACCTGCTTGTCGGGGAAGGCCTTTGTATATTCTTCCATAAACTTCTGGGACATTTCAGTTACAGGTTGAGTAGAGTCAAAGTGAGTACTGAAATAAATATCCTTGGTGGTTTTAACTTGATCTAGGAACTCCTGTGCCTCCCAAGTATCGCCACCCAGAATGGGTACGGTAATACCAAGTTCGCGGGCCTTTTGTACTAGAATACCAGACTCAAGGAAGTTACCAGGGGCAAAAATAACATCGGGATTTTTGGTTTTAATAGAGGTTAATTGGGAAGAAAAGTCTTTGTCACCGGTATTGTAGTTGACTTTGGCTACAATGGCGTTTTCATCACCAGTCAGTTGTTTAAAGGACTTTTCAAAGTAGTTGTTGAGGCCTACCGAGTAGTCTTGCTGAACGTCCTGAATGATCGCCGCTGTTTTCGCACCTAATGTTCCAACTGCATAGTTCGCCATTACAGTGCCCTGGAAAGGATCAATAAAGCAAACCCGGAAGTAATAGTCATTACCAAGGGTCACCGCAGGGTTCGTGGGGGAGCAACCAATCACAGGAATGCCTGCATCATTCGCAATCGGACCACCAGCCATGGAAAGGGAGCTACCATAACTACCAATGATTACATTAACCTTGTCCTTGCTTACGAGTCTTTCAACGGCGTTAGCAGCTTCTTGCTTTTCACTCTTGTTATCTACGATAAATAATTCTACCTTCTTACCTAATACTTCCGGGAACAACTGGTTAGCCAGTTTAATACCTTCAACAGTCATTTCTCCGCCGGCGGCGTTGGTACCGGTTAAGGGTTCATAAACACCGATTTTAATTACATCAGAAGATTCAGTATTCTCGGCGGCATCCTTTTTCTCCGCACCGCCGCCACATCCTGCCAGGACTAATGCTGCAACTAGCAGGAGGGAAACAATTGTAAAATACCTCTTTTTAAACATAAGACTCCTTCTACCTCCCCCAAAAATGTATGGGATAATCGTCCCCTAAAAAACGGGTACATCTCCCTATAGGGTATACTATTATGTTTTTAGTCAATAATCAATTTGGTTTTTGTCCATATAAATAATTTTTTAGCAATTTTTATTTATTTCTAACTATTTCTTTCCTGTAGCTAACTTTTTCATGGACAAGTGTAGTTTGACAATGGACAACTTTACCTGTCATTTTTTGTTTAGTTTTTTGTTCAAAAAAGACTGCGACCAGAGGGACGGTTCCTCCGGTCGCAGTCTTTTTTTGACCGGAGGAACCGTCCCCCTGGTCGCATAATTACTTTCCTAGGCCAAAAAATTTACCGATACTGCTGGTAAAGCCAGACCCTGTTTTTTTCTTACTTTTATCCCTTTTGCCATTCTTATTATTCTCCCGTGCCATTTTAACAACCGCCCATTTGGTATCCTTTATTTCTTCACTTAACTGCTCTAATTTTTTCCCCACAGATTCCAGTTTTTCCGTGGTTCCTTGATTAAGCTCTGATAATTCCGTCATATTTGGCATCATGTCTTTGATTTCGTTAACCGCTTTAACCGTATCGTCACTAACCTTTTGAGGCATGGTAATTAGTACGTCAACCACCCTCTCCATCTTAAAGGACATTTCTTTTAATGTTTCCAAATGTTCAATGGCCATGGTGTTAAACTTTAAAGCATTTCTGTCCGCTTGTTCTTCCATGTGTTGTATAAATTTTTGTTCAAAGTTGTTTAAATAAGTGGTTAAAGAGTTTATCAATCCTGCCGCTGTTTCTTCTTCTATTTTTAAAATAATCTCTTTACCTGGTTCATCAACTGGGGTATCCAATACCTGTTTTTTACTGTTACTTTTCACTAGGCTAAGTCTTTTTTTGTTAATATCCTTAACCTCCGCTTCACAGGTATTTTCCTTTGCTGCAGCTATTTCTGCCTGAGCCAATTCCTGCCCCCGGGATTCAGCTTCCATTGCATCTTTAATGGCCAGTAATTCCTCAAGTCGCAATAAATATGTCGGGCCACTGGGACTTTTTCTATCCAATTCTACATGTTTAAATAATCCCTGGCTGAACCATTTACTTACCATACTGATTGGCACCCCTAAGATTTCAGCTCCTTCAGCGAATGTTACTTTCTTTCCCAATGTAAGGCACCCCTTCTTATGATTTGTCTTGCTAAATTATACCAGTAAATTTTTAACAATTGTAGCATTTAATTCCGACAACAAATCTTAGGGGCTGTCATCATTTGAGTTTTAAAAACAGGTTTTCTATTCGGATTCCCTATGTTTTACATAAAGTTCAATAAAAGTATATAAAAAAATAAAAACCGCCTAGGGCGGTTTTTATTTTTAATTACATTTCGGTAATGGTGTAGCACTCGTTGGGGCAGGTAGCTACGCAGGTTTCACAGCCCATGCACTCATCAGGCTCGCCGGTAATATCGGCTTTACCATCATCCAGCATTCCAAGAATACCAGCGGGACAAGCGTCAGCGCAAGCACCACAGCCATCACACTTATCTCTGTCGATAGATACAACGTACATAGTTTTTAGTTCCTCCCTCTACTTTTTGATACCCATTCATCAATTAGTTGGGTTAATTTAATTATGCTTGAACCCTTGTCCAGTTTCAATATCTAAATTGATTTTTTTAATGTTTTTAATAATTTTATCTTGATCTAGAGAACAAGACTGTTTTTTACATCTGTATAGGTTCGAAAGATTCGAGAATAATAAAAAAAAATAATTGAGGTGATATCATTTGACAGGTTTTTTTGATCGGCTGCTAGGAAAAGAAAAACCCGAAGCCAAGCCCCAGGTTGAAAAGGAAGGAAAAGTTAATAAGATGCATTGTCATCAATGTGAATATGCACCTCCCGGGGGCTGTACTCAGGTAGGTGTTTGTGGCAAAGACCCTGCTATCGCCAGCCTCCAAGACACAATTATTTTAGGTTTAAAGGGAGTGGCTGCCTATGCTGTACATGCAAGGGAACTCGGTCACGACGATCCCGATGTCAATGCCATTACCCACGAAGCTTTATTTTTAACCTTAACCAACTCTAATTTTCACTTACAGGATCATATTGATATGTGCCTGAGGGTTGGTACAGCCTGTGTTAAGGTCATGGATTTGTTGGACCAAGCCCATACTGCAGAGTTGGGTATCCCCAAACCAGTTAAGATTAGCAATAACAAGGTAGAGGGTCATTGCATCTTAGTCACCGGACATGATCTACTGGCCCTTAAGCAACTATTAAAACAAACCGAGGGCAAAGGTATTAATATTTACACCCACTCCGAAATGCTGCCTGCCCATGGGTATCCAGAATTACACAAATTCGCTCATCTAAAGGGGAATGTGGGTAAGGCTTGGTATGACCAACGGGAGGTTTTTGAAAAATTCCCTGGTGCTATTTTGGTAACGACCAACTGTGTGATGCCCATACGCAATAAAACCTACGGCGATCGGATGTTTACTTATTTGGTTGCCGGTGTGGAAGGTGCCCAAAAAATTAAAGACCGGGATTTTACTCCTCTGATTGAGAAAGCCCTTTCCTTACCGAAGACTACTATCGATTCTCAGGAAACCTTGCTCACAGGGTTCCATCACCAGAACGTACTGCCGATGGCTCCCCTAATTGTAGATGCAGTAAAAGCCGGCAAGATCCGTCGTTTCTTCGTGGTCGCCGGTTGTGATGCACCCACCAAGGGGAGGGACTACTTCCGTGAGCTGGTTACGTCTATTCCTAAAGATTGTGTCATCATCACCACTTCCTGTGGTAAATTCAGATTTAATGACGTTGAATACGGGAATATTGAAGGAACCGATATTCCTCGTTATTTGGATTTAGGCCAGTGCAACAACTCTGTTTCTTCTGTTCACATTGCCCAGGCCCTGGCGGAGGCCTTTGATTGTACCGTCAATGATTTACCCCTTAGCATTGTTTTATCCTGGTTCGAGCAAAAGGCTGTGGCCATTCTGCTGGGTCTGCTGAGCCTGAATGTACAGAATATCACCATTGGCCCCAAACTGCCTGAATTCCTCAATCCCACAGTGGTTGAAGTACTGCAGAAGAACTTTGGGCTAACTCTAATTAGCGGCGACCCCCAAGCAGACTTAGCCAGAATGTTAGGAGAAACTAAATAAATACCAGGGGAGGTGGCCTTCATGCCACCTCTTCTTTGTACTGGGAAAGTATATCAAGCTTCCGGAATAGAAAAACTTGATAAAACATCGCCTGACGTGGTAAATTAACCCTTAATGGATAAAGATGTATAAGGAGTCACTATGGCAAAAAAAATTGAATTGATTGCAACCGCCACCTTTGGTTTAGAATCGGTGGTGGCTCACGAAGTAAAAAAGCTAGGTTATGATGTAATGGTGGAGAATGGTCGCATCACCTTTTTTGGTGACGAAATGGCCATTTGCCGCACCAACCTCTGGTTACGCTCGGCTGATCGAGTTTTGGTCAAGATGGGAGAATTCAAAGCCACTTCCTTTGAAGAACTTTTCCAACAAACCAAGGCCCTGCCCTGGCCCGATTGGCTGCCTGAAAATGCCAATTTCCCGGTGGAAGGAAAATCAATAAAATCTCAGCTGCACAGTGTGCCGGATTGTCAGGCCATTGTCAAAAAGGCCATCGTGGAAAAGATGAAACAAACCTATAAAAAGGATTGGTTTGAGGAAACAGGTCCCCGCTATACCATCGAGGTGGCTTTGCTGAAAGATATTGCCACCATCACCATTGATACCAGCGGCGCAGGCTTACATAAAAGGGGTTATCGCAAATTATCCGCCCAAGCACCCTTAAAGGAGACCTTGGCTGCGGGTCTACTCTCCATTGCCCGTTGGTATCCAGACCGTACCCTCCTGGACCCCTTCTGTGGTTCGGGAACCATCCCTATTGAAGCAGCACTAATTGGACATAATATTGCCCCAGGTATTGGGAGAAACTTTGCAGCGGAGGAATGGCCCATCCTACCAAAGGAAATCTGGCAAGCCGCCCGTAAGGAGGCCTTGGAATCAGAGATCCGGGATGCTAAGTTGCGGATCTATGGTACGGATATTGATGATGAGGTTCTAAGCCTGGCGCGCTACCACGCAAAACAAGCTAATGTGGAAGATTCTATTCACTTTCAGCGGGTACCCGTTGCCAATGTTCGGTCCAAACAAAAATATGGCTTTATTATTACCAACCCACCCTATGGTCAAAGATTAGGAGAACTAGCAGAAGTTAGAAAACTAACCGAAGAATTAGGCAAAACCTATCCTACCTTGGAAAACTGGTCTTGTTTTGTTATCTCTGCCTTTGACCAGTTTGAACATTACTTTGGTAAAAAAGCAGATAAAAAGCGTAAGCTTTACAATGGCCGGGTAGAATGCAACTACTACCAATACCTCGGCCCACGTCCGCCACGACCGAAACTGTGATCAATATCACAGCTTTGTCATGACACCAATCACATCCTCCTACCATTGTTTTCGGTATGATTACTGCAGAAAACAAAAGCGACGAAGGTCGTTAACCAATAAAAGGAGGAATTCTAATATGTTTTGCTATCAGTGTGAACAAACTCCCAAAGGCGGTTGCACTAAAATCGGTGTATGTGGTAAAGATGAAAATATTGCAAGCTTACAGGATACCATTATTTTTGCTCTCAAAGGCGTAGCAGCCTACGCTACCCACGCGAAGGAACTTGGTTATGCAGACCCGGAAGTGGACGCTATTACCCAGGAGGCTCTCTACTCTACCTTAACGAACGTTAACTTTAACCTGACAGAAACCATCAACATGGCTATGAAAGTAGGTACCGCTACCGTTAAGGTAATGGATTTGCTGGACAAAGCCCACCTGGATAACCTGGGAATTCCCTCCCCTGTTGCTGTTACTTCAGACAAAGTGGAAGGTAAATGCATCATCGTTACTGGCCATAATCTTTTAGCTTTAAAAGAATTGCTTAAGCAAACAGAAGGCAAAGGCATTAACATCTATACCCACTCTGAAATGCTGCCTGCCCATGGTTACCCTGAATTAAAGAAATTCAGCCATCTAAAGGGCAATGTAGGAAAAGCCTGGTTTGATCAAAGGCAGGTATTTGAAGCTTTCCCAGGTGCTATCCTGGCCACCACCAACTGTGTCATGCCAATTCGCAAAGATGCAACCTATGGCGATCGTATGTTTTCCTTCGGTGTTACTGGTTTAGAAGGCGTACAGAAAATAGAGGATCTGGATTTTACCCCGGTCATCGAGAAAGCCCTTTCTCTGCCTGGTGCCCCAACAGATGGTCTCTGGAAGAAAATCGTCGGCAAATTAAACGGCTCTAACGAAGAAGTTAAAACCCTGACCACTGGTTTCCATCACTTAAACGTATTGCCTTTGGCTCCTCAGATTGTGGAAGCTGTAAAGGCTGGTAAAATCAAACGTTTCTTCGTTATTGCAGGCTGTGACTCCCCTACCAAGGGCAGGGATTACTTCAGGGAACTGGCTTTGGCTATTCCCAAGGACTGTGTCATCTTGACCACTTCCTGCGGTAAATTCAGATTCAATGATATTGATTTTGGCACCATCGAAGGTACGGGCATTCCCCGCTTCCTAGACCTAGGGCAATGCAACAACTCCGGTTCTGCCGTAAAAATCGCCCTGGCCCTGGCTGAAGCCTTCAACTGCGGTGTGAATGATCTTCCTTTAACCATTGTTCTATCCTGGTTCGAACAAAAAGCAGTTGCCATTCTGTTAGGTCTGTTTAGTCTGGGTGTTAACAACATGTATATCGGTCCAAAGGCTCCTGAGTTTCTGACCCCTGGTGTTGTAGAAGTTCTGCAAAAGACCTTTAATTTACAACTGATTAGCGGAGATGCACAGGCTGATCTAACTAAGATGTTGGGTTAATATTAAGGGAGTGCCGTAAATAGCGGCACTTCTTTTTTGTTCCACTCCATTAAGAAATGCTCCCCCGCTGATGCAATAGCCCCCTACAGCCTATGATAGAGGTTATTCGTATGAAAAGAAAAGAGACTGTTACACCGGAACCATTCGGTCCTTGTGCAACAGCCTCTGCCTATACTTTATTCTACTTCGGTAAAGGCATCTTTGCCTAAGCCGCATTCAGGGCATACCCAGTCTTCTGGTAAAGCCTCAAAGGCTGTGCCAGGTGCAATATCTCCTTCACCCTTGGCAGGGTCATAAATATACCCACATACACATTCATATTTAGACATCTTGTTCTCCTCCTATTTCCCTATATCCATTGCTAATCCTAGCTAACACCAGTATTACCAATTTTACGGTAATACTTACATCCTGTGGGACATAACTCATACATATAGTCCCTCAATTCCAAGAGATGTCGCTGTTCATTTTCTATTAAATGCAGCAAAATATTCTTAGCTTCCTTGGTTGCACATCGATTTAGAAGTTCGTGATATAACAAAATACCATCTTTTTTCGCCTCAATCCCAATTTCCAAGGCATCCCGTGGCGTTAAGGCCCTAAATTCCTTGGTTTGATCATAGGGAAAACTCAGTTCATCCCCCAGGGCACATAGGTAACAATAGGTTTGCTCATCAAGGTTTATTTCCCCCTCATTGGCCTCTGCCCGAGCTACCTTTATCAGTGCTCGTCTCTCCTCATCTTCTTCCTCCGCCAGACGATGAAAAACTTCCTTAGCAATATTATCCTCGGCTAATTCCTGCATCTTTCGGTAGTAGCTGACACCCTTCTCACTGTTCTTAACCGCAAGATCAAAAATCATTGATAAATTTAGGCAATCAGAAGCCAATTTACTTCACCACCTACTGTATACTCCCATCGGATTTTATCTTCTCACCAAAGGCCTCCCCAAAGGCGATACATTCTTTTAACTCGTCTCCGGTGGGATCCCAGTTAATCTTTTTCCCATCTTGAACAAGTTCAAAGCCACTGTCCTTCAGCCAGCCTTCGATAATCTTTACCGATTCACCGCTCCAGCCATAGGAACCAAAGGCAGCCGCCACCTTCTCCTTAAATTTTAAACCTTTAATCATTTCTAAAATAGACGCCATGGAAGACAATATCCCGTTGTTTATGGTGGAACTGCCTACAATAATTCCCTTTGAACGAAAGACTTCTGTAATGATGTCATTCTTATCATACTTGGCAGTATTGATGACCTTAGCCGGAACCCCTTTATTTTCCAATCCCTTGGCTATTGCCAGGGCCATTTTCTTGGTTGCTCCCCACATGGTGTCATATAATATGGTCACAGAACCCTCATGGTAGTTATTGCACCACTTTTCATACTTCTCGACAATTTGCATGGGGTTATCACGCCAGATAATACCATGGCTGGGTGCAATCATGTCGATCGGCAGGTTAAGGGCTTTTAATTCCTTAATCTTTGCCTTAACCAGTTTATTAAAGGGTGTGATGATATTGGCATAGTATTTTATTGCCTCGTAAAACAGCTCACCCTGATCCACCTGATCATTATAATAATGGGGTGATGCTAAATGCTGGCCAAAGGGATCATTGGATATTAAAAGATTAGCACCTTGAACATATGTCAGCATGGTATCGGGCCAGTGAAGCATGGGGGCCTCCACAAAAATTAGTTTATACTGGCCCAATTCAACACTGTCACCGGTCTTTACGACATTGAAATTCCAGTTTTTGTGATAGCTCTTCTGCATCATTTCAGAGCCTTTTTTCGTACAATAAATGGGGATATCCGGTCTTCTCTCCAGCAGGTGTGCCAGACTCCCGGCATGGTCTACTTCGCAGTGATTGATCACAATTAAATCAATTTTATCAATACCGACCTTATGATCCAGCTCGTCCACAAATTCTTCATGAAAAGGGGTCCATACCGTATCAATGAGGGCTAATTTCTCATCTTTTATAAGATAAGAATTATACGAAGAACCCTTATGGGTAGAATACTCTTCGCCATGAAATCTTCTAAGCTCCCAATCTTTATAACCAACCCAGTAAATTTTCTCCTTAATTTGAAACATTCCATCCACCTCATTTTTGCTTAAACTAGTTATTATCATTCCCATGAATTAAAAACTTATCTATTATTAGGTTAATTTTTCTATTTTCTTAGTAATATTGAGTTAGCCCCATATTGGGTTTATAATAACAGGTAAAGTTTGCAGAATTATTACAAATACCTTAGGAAAAGATTACATTTTGACAATGTCAGGGGAAAGACATCGTTTCTGTGATAAATTTAACAGCTTTTATTGTACACCTCACTTACAATCGAATTGGAGGTGGTAAGTTTGGAAAAAACCAGATCCTTGGAAAATCATGTTCATTCTTCGTCCCTTGAGACTCTATCATCTTATTTCACTAAGATGCGGGGGGGAAACGCGCCAACCGTTAACAGCTTAAACCTGACCAATCATCTTTTTACCGCCCTGGGCAGTTTTCTTGGTGTTGGCCTTATTGCCTGGTTAAATTCCTTTTATGATATTGCTCTTTTGTTCCCATCCCTGGGTGCATCCGCTGTTCTTATCTTTGCAGCCTGTCAGGTACCCATGGCTCAACCGAGAAATGTTATTGGCGGTCACCTTGTTTCAGCAACCGCCGGCGTAATGGTATACCAATTCTTCGGTAATCAATGGTGGACCATTGCACTGGCTGTTACACTGGCAATCTTTGCCATGAACGTAACCAAAACCTTGCACCCACCCGGTGGAGCAACCGCATTTATCGCAGTATATACCGGCCAAAGTTTTAGCTACATACTCTCCCCGGTTGGACTAGGAGCCTTTCTTTTGGTGGTTATTGCAGTCATCGTTAACAATTTCTCAGCCAATAGAAAATACCCTGAATTTTGGTTGTAAAACCAAAGCTCAGGGTATTTTTCAGCATCATGAAACCTTTGCCATGAACATCGAACATGGTAGGGATTTGTAGGTACCGGATGCCTCTTCCTTAACCTTCCAATTACATCGTGGGGCTTACCTCTTATTGCTTCTTCGCCAGATGCCAACCTTTTCCGCTTCCTGGATCAACTCAGCCCGAAAATCCGGGTGGGCAATCGAGATCAGGGCCTCGGCTCGCTGCCAGGTTGTTTTTCCCTTCAATATCGCCTTGCCATATTCGGTTATTACATATTGAACAGCCGCCCGATGGGTAGTGGCAATTGAACCACTCGACAAATGGGGCTTGATCCGTGAAATATTCTTCCCACTTTTATCTCTGTAAGTGGAGGTAAGGCAAATAAAACTCTTACCGCCCTTTGAATTATAGGCACCTTCTATAAAATCCACCTGCCCGCCTGTGCCACTGATTTGCCGATTGCCGGATGTTTCTGAATTTACCTGCCCGAATAAATCGATTTCCACAGCGTTATTAATCGACACGACCCGATCATTTTGGGCGATGATATTGGGGTTATTCGTATAATTTACCGGGTATGCTGCACACAGCGGGTTATTATTAATAAAGTCATATAATCTTTGTGAGCCTAAAGCAAAGGTATAGACAATCTTACAGCGATCTACTTTCTTCTTGCGACCGGTTAATGCACCTGTTTCATACATATCCACAAAAGCATCCACCAACATTTCCGTGTGTACCCCAATATCTTTTAAATCCGATTCCGCTAACATTTTCCCCACTACATTTGGCATCCCACCAATGCCCAGCTGAATACAGGCACCATCCTCTATTTCTTCCATCACATAGTTGGCAATGATACGATCTTCCTCTGAAAACGGAATCGTTGGCACCTGCTGCAGCGGCGTATTTTCACCTTCAACGAGATAATCCACCTCAGAAATATGGATTGCTTCCGAATTCCCCCCCAAGGCCCGGGGGATGTTTTGATTGATTTCTAAAATGACGATCTTAGCGTTTTCGCAACAGGCATAGGCATGGGAAACAGCTGGACCAAAGTTAAAATACCCGTGCTGATCCATCGGTGCAACCTGCAGCATCGCTACATCAATCCGACAATAGTTATTTAAATACCCGATCGCTTCCCTATAAAGCTGCGGAATGTAGGAACATAGCCCTTTGTCGGATAATTTACGATCGATCACACTAAAATGCCAATTATTATAACAAAAATGTTCCCTGGTAGGATCGGTCTTTACGATCTCAGGCACGCCATAAACAGTACATACAGCCCGAACTTTTACATTCTGCAGCTCCTCCTTTCTCCGAGCCAACGCTCGATCCAATACGAGAGGACGACAAGCAAAGGAGCCCCATTCAACCCAGTCCCCGGATTTCACAACACCGACTGCCTGTTCAGGCGAAACCAGTTTACTTTTGTACATATCACCATACATGCTCATCCAAAATCAGCCCCCATTCATTTACTTCATTACCCAGGCTTTAATCGGACAATTTGCAAGAATATTCTATAAATTTTACTTAAACGTATCCTCTGACAGCGTTAACCGTAACTTTTTTACAGGTGAGTGAATTCGTGAGTCCTTCGACTCAGCGAATTCACTGATAACCTAGCTGAAAAACGACTGCGATCCGTTAAACTACATATTTGCCCGCTTCCAGTATCTTTTTAGCAAGATTTTGCCTGATCCCAAGTATATTGGCAGGCTGGTATTTACTCAGGCGTTTAACGATGCTCAGGTTTGTCCGCAGCTCTTCACCACCGTCAAACATATAGGCAATTGCTTGTTTGGCCCAAATCTCCAGCTTCGGGAAGGTATCATAAAGATAGGCCCTGGCCAGTTCAAGCTTCGTTTCGGCACCTGCTGCATCCTTCGCTAAAGCTTTCTGAGCCCGTAATAGGGCACTTTCCATGGCGTAGATTTCAATACACAGATTCGCCATTATTTCGATGATTTCTTGTTCCTTCGCCAGTTTTTTCATATATTTCTGGGTTGCTGAGCCACCTATTAAGAGGAATAGTTTCTTCGCCCGATCTACCATATCAAACTCTGCTTCAAGAGGGGCTTCCTCCCCTGTAGGGGCTTTCACTTGAAGTGACAGCAGTTGACCGGCCAAGGCTTGAGCCGCTTGAAGCAAGGGCAGCTTCCCCTTCATGCCAAGACGCAGCAATGTGGCCGGAATAATCAGACGGTTTACTTCGTTGGTACCCTCAAAGATCCGATTTATCCTCGCATCCCGATACATCCTCTCAGCCGGGAATTCCTGGGTATAGCCGTAACCCCCGTAAATTTGCACGGTTTCATCTGTAACATAACCAAGACTCTCGGAACAATGAACCTTGGCAATGGAACACTCAACCGCATATTCCTCAATGGCGGCACCAATTTCCCGACCATTCCCTTTACCCTGTAAAGACTCCTCAATGTTGCCTACCAAACGATAGATTAAGCTTTCAGAGGCATAGGTTTTAGCAGCCATTTGGGCAAGTTTATTTTGAATCATACCAAACTTAGCAATGGGCATACCAAACTGCTGGCGTTCTAAGGCATATTTCGTTGCGTTAGCAATGGCTGCTTTGGCAGCACCAACACTACCCAAGCCCAGCTTGTAGCGGCCAATGTTCAAAATATTAAAGGCTATTACATGGCCCTTACCAATTTCACCAAGCAGGTTCTCAACCGGCACCCTGGCATCCTCAAAGATCAGCGAACAAGTTGAGGAACCTTTAATACCCAATTTCTTTTCCTCGGGACCAATGGAAAAGCCCGGCGTATCTTTATCCACAATAAAAGCCGTAAATTTTTCCCCGTCAATTTTAGCATAAACAATAAACACGTCGGCAAAGGATGCATTGGTGATAAAAATTTTTTCCCCGTTCAGTACATAATATTTTCCGTCCTCCGTAAGAACCGCCTTTGTCTTGGCGGCTAAAGCATCCGAACCGGCCATCGGTTCGGTAAGGGCATAGGCGGCAATCTTTCTGCCCGTAGCAAGGTCGGGTAGATACTTGCTCTTTTGTTTTTCATTACCGAAAAGCACAATCGGCAATGAACCAATCCCGGTATGGGCAGAAAAGCTTACAGAAAAACTACCGGCAGAGGAGATGTATTCGGTGATGATGGCGGAGGTAATCTTACCCATTTCACCGCCTTCATATTCTTCCGGCACATCAGCGGCCAACAGGCCTAATTCACCTGCTTTAACAAGTAGGGATCTACTTAATCCTGCCCTTTGATGGTCTATTTCCTCCAGCTTCGGAATAATTTCATTTGCGGTAAAGTCAGCCACCATATTGGCAATCATATTTTGTTCATCCGAAAAGTCTTCCGGTATAAAGATCTTCTCTGGATCAATATTTTCAAGTAAATACATCGCTCCCTTTTGCAATTCCATCCTACGGACCCCCTTTGAATTTTATATACCTGCACGGACTTTCGTTGTTGATCGGTTAGTCAACTCTTTCAAATACACCCGCGGCTCCCATGCCACCACCGATGCACATACTAACCACGCCGTAACGGGCCTGCTGACGCTTCATTTCATACAGAAGTTGGGTTGTTAATTTGGCCCCGGTACAACCCAGCGGGTGCCCCAAGGCAATGGCTCCACCGTTAACGTTAACCTTTGCCGGATCCAGTGCCAAATCTTTGATGCAGGCAAGGGCCTGGGCAGCGAAGGCTTCGTTTAATTCAAACAAATCCACCTGTTCTTTGGTAATTGCCGCCAGCCTTAGTGCCTTGGGAATGGCCACGGTTGGCCCAATGCCCATTAATTCCGGCGGACAGCCACCCACCGCATAGGAACGGAATATGGCCATGGGTTTAAGTCCCAGGGACTTGGCTTTGTCACTGCTCATAACCATGAGAGCGGCCGCCCCATCACTGGTTTGGGAGCTGTTCCCAGCCGTTACACTGCCACCCTGCTTAAAGGCCGGCTTTAATTTTGCCAGTCCTTCGATTTTTGTATCGGCCCGCACGCCCTCATCGATATCAAATACACTTTCTTTTACAATCAGCTTGCCCTTTGAGCGAGCCTTATCCTGAACCGTCAGGGGAACAATCTGATCGTTGAAGCGTCCCTCGGCAATCGCCCTGGCCGCTTTGGCATGACTAGCCACTGCAAAGCGATCCTGCTCTTCCCTGCTAATGCCGTATTTCTCTGCCACGTTTTCAGCCGTGTAGCCCATACCCATATAAGCTTCCGGATATGCTGCCAGCAGTTCCGGTTCCGGAGCAATCTTGTTGCCGCCCATCGGAACGGCACTCATACTCTCAACGCCGCCGCAAATATAAACATCTGCCAAGCCCGCCATAATTCGAGTGGCTGCAATCGCAATCGACTCCAAGCCGGAAGAACAATAGCGGTTAATGGTAAGAGCAGCAACATCGACGGGTAGACCGGCCTTTAAGATAAGTAATCTCGCCAGGTTCATGCCCTGCTCTGCTTCCGGAAAGGCACAGCCAATAACAGCATCATCAATCTCAGCCGGGTTAAGGCCGGGTGTTCTTTTGACCAATTCCTTTAATACTTCGGCCCCCATATATTCCGGGCGCGTATTTTTTAACCTGCCCCGTGGTGCCTTGCCTACGGCAGTACGCACGGCACTGACAATGACTGCCTCTCTCATTTTTCTCCCCCCTAGTTTCTTAGTGGTTTGTTAAACCTTAGCATATGTCTCATCCGGTCGAGGGTCTTAGGCTCGCCCAGCAAACTTAAAAATTCTTCCCTTTCCAGATCTAACAAATCCTGCTCCGTTACCTCTGTACCGGCTGTTACACCACCGCCGGTTAGAACATGGGCAATTTTTTTGGCAATCTTGGCATCATGTTCGGAGATCATGCGGCCCCAAAGCATGGAGTAAATGCCTAATTCGATGGCAGCATAACCGGCATCACCGAGAGCCTGCACCTTCTTGGGCTGTCTTGGCCTAAACCCGGCCGCTGCCATTTCCAGTACCATTCGTTTGGCATCCCCAATGACCCGCTCACGGTTGGTGCTAAAACGATCGTCCGACCGTAAATAGCCCAGTTTGATGGCCTCGGGACCGCTTGTCGACACCTTCGCCAGGGCAATATTTTCAAAGGCACGATTGAGCATGGGTTGGCTGCTGTTGGTACCGCCAGTCGGAATCTGACTCTTTGGTGTCGCCAGCTCAGCAGCCCGAAAAGCCATTTCCTTACAGCCACCCGCCCCGGGAATGAGACCAACACCTACTTCCACCAGTCCGATATAGGCTTCCGCAGCGGTGTTAACCCGGTGTGCATGCAGCACGACCTCACAGCCACCACCCAGGGCCATCCCGTGCGGGGCAGCTACCACCGGCTTATGGCAATACTTCAAACGCATATTGGCTTGCTGGAATAAATGCACCATCATCCCCAGGTCTTCGTATTCTTCTTCCTCAGCCTCCATTAGAATAAAAAATAGGTTTGCTCCAACCGAGAAATTCTTGCCATCGTTACCAATAACGAGACCCTCATAGTTTTTCTCCACTTCGGCTACGGAGTAATTGATCATGGCTAAAATATCATCACCGATGGCATTGGCCTTGCTATGAAATTCCAGACAAACCACGCCATCACCAATATCAATCAAGCTGGCACCCTTATTGGCTTTAATAACCTTATTTTGTTCTTTGAGCGATTTCAGGAAATAAACCCCCGGCGGGATCTCTTCCTGCACATCCTCCTTGGTGTTACGATCAAAGTAATAGCGGTTACTATCCTTCCGGCTGTAGAAACTGGTCCTGCCAGATGCCAATAAATCTTCAACCACCTGTGGCACGCTGATCCCCTCTGCTTTAATGCGTTCGGCAACCTCCTTAACACCAAGGGCATCCCATATTTCAAAGGGACCATAATCCCAGTTAAAGCCCCATCTCAGAGCCTTATCGATGGACTGGATATCCTCGGCAATTTCACCCAACAGGTTGGCTGCATAAACCAGGGTGTCCCTTTGCACACGCCAAGCAAATTGTGCTCCCTTGTCCTTGCCGAACAGCAAGGCCTTCATTTGATCAATTGGTTTTCCTGCCATTTTGGCCGCCTTAAGGGAGTCAAAGGCAACCTTTTCTTTGGGCCTATACTGCAAGGTTAGGTAATCAAAGACCAAGGTTTCACGACCTTTATCCGTCTTAACCCTTTTATAAAAACCCTGCTTGGTCTTATCACCCAATAAGCCCTGTTCTATCATTTTCCCTAGAAACTCAGGCGTTTCAAAAACGGACTTTTCACTTGGCTCTACCGCAACGTCATAGACGTTTTTTGCCACATGTACCATGACATCCAAACCAACCATATCCAAGGTACGGAAGGACGCGCTCTTGGGGCGGCAAAGGGCTTGACCCGTTAGGCTGTCTACCTCTTCAATGGTCAGGCCAAATTCCACCATGGCATTGATAACCGAGTACATGCTATGAACACCAATGCGGTTGGCAATAAAATTTGGGGTGTCTTTGCAGATAACAACGCCCTTACCCAAGACACGTTCACAAAACCCTGCCATAAAACCCATGATTTCCGTTAACGTTTCATCATTCGGAATGAGTTCCAGTAATTTCATATACCGGGGAGGATTAAAGAAGTGTGTCCCTAGGAAATGCTCCTTGCATTCCTGTGACATGCCCTCACAAATCCGGTTGATGGATATGCCGGAAGTGTTCGTGGATACAATTGACCCAGGTTTCCGGTGGGCTTCGACCTTCTTAAATAAACTTTGTTTAATATCAAGCCTTTCAACAACTACCTCAATAATCCAATCACACTCCGCCAGTACATTCAGGTGATCCTCAAAATTACCCGGCGTAATCAATGCTGCATTTTCCGGTACATAAAGGGCTGCGGGTCTTGACTTTAGCAAACCCTTTAAGCCATTGACAGCAAAACGATTTCTTACCTGGGGGCTTGCCAACGTAAGCCCATTTTTTTCCTCCTCCGGCGTAAGGTTATTTGGTACAATGTCAAGCAAATATGTGGGGATACCCACATTGGCCAAATGTGCAGCAATGGTTGCCCCCATTACACCGGCACCAAGTACTGCGGCCTTGTTAATGCTGCGCTTCATCCTCTTGTTCCCCCTTTGACCTTCATATTTGTTTATTTACAAAGGTGATATAAACGCTACTGTTTAGACCATCGGCAACGTCATCGTTGATAATCAAATACCCTCCCCTCCTGATTGAATGGATGGTCCATTAGCTTGTATGACAATCCTTAATCGCATTTTTTGTGCCCGAAATCGTGCATCCCTAAAATTATGAAGGAATCTCAAGAAATCAGAAGGAATTTAACACTATGTTTGCAAAACCAAATGTCCGTCAATTCAGAATATTTATTTAGATATTCTTATTTTTGCAAAGGAAAAGTACCCTTGCTTCGATTCAGACAGCATTCTTAATTTTGGGAATATTCTTATTATTGAGAAGCGAGGGGTTCGCCTATCATAAAAAAAGTCTCACCCCTAGGAGGTGAAACCATTTTTAATACCATGTTTTTTCATTTTTCTATAGAGGGAGGAAAGGTGTATCCCTAAGAGTCCGGCAGCAGCAATACGGTCATCTTTTACACTGCTTAATGTATCTAAAATAATTCTTTTTTCCGTTTGATTGATCAGCTCGTCTAACGTGAGGTTTTTCGGTTGGATCGCATGACGTTTTTTAACCTTTAAAGAAAGGGGCAAATGATCCACCGCTATGGTTTTATCCTCTGCCAATATAAAAATTCTTTCCAAGGTATTTTCCAGTTCCCTAATGTTTCCAGGCCAGTGGTGTTTTACAAGCAGCAACATGGCTTCTTTCGTAAAGCCCGCCACACTGCACTTTAGTTTTTGATTCAGTTTACCGATAAAATAATTCACCAAAAGAGGGATATCCTCCTGACGTTCACGCAGGGAAGGTAATTTTAAAGAAATTACATTTAATCGATAATAAAGATCCTCACGAAAAGTCCCCTGCTTTACCATGTCTTCGAGATTACGGTTGGTTGCTGTAATAACCCGCACATCGATCCTTACGGTTCGGATACCTCCTACCCTTTCGATTTCTCTTTCTTGTAATACATTAAGCAGTTTAGATTGCATCGTTAAGGGCAATTCGCCGATTTCATCCAGAAAAATTGTCCCACCCTGGGCCAATTCAAATTTTCCCTGCTTACCACCCTTTTTAGCTCCGGTAAAGGCCCCTTCAACATAGCCAAATAACTCTGTCTCCAGCAGGTTTTCCGGTACAGCCGCACAATTTACCCGTACAAAGGGATGACTTGACCTGTAACTGGCGTTATGAATGGCCTGGGCAAACAACTCCTTACCGGTTCCACTCTCCCCGGTTATTAATACCGTTGCATCAGATAAGGCAATCTTTTGGGCTATTCTTTTTATTTTTTTAATTGCACCGCTTTCCCCGATCAGATCGCAAAAGGTGTATTTTGCTTTGTAGAATTTATATAGCTCTTCCTTATAAAATTCCACCTCCCTGGCCAGCTGCTGTAACTTCTTGCCCAGGTTTTTTCCCGAGGGTACATCAACAAAAACTGCCTTGCCCACTGCCCCAATTATCGCACCTTTATTGTTAAATATGGGAAAACGCACCACGATCAGTGTCATATCTTTAACTTCCCAATAATCATATGAAATCGCTTTTCCCGTCTCCAGCACCTGGAGAAGCTTCGTATTGGAATGTATCTCGGTAATATGTTTGCCGATGGTATCTTCTTTTTCTAAGCCTAACGTATCAAGGTAAACGTCACTAATAAAGGTTACAAAACCACCTTTATTTACAGCAATAAAGCCTTCATAGGGGTTATCGATAAGAACCCTCACAAGTTCGGGATTCTCCCGTAATTCCCATTCAACCCTTTTTCGATTATTTAAATTATGAATGGCCGATTACCTCCCCTCAAAAATGCTTTTAGGATCAATTTAATTGAATATTTTGTCTATTTTAAGCAAATTGAAAAATACGGTCGTAAAGAATCGCTCCATGACACTGGGCGAAAAATTGTGGTAATGAGAATGACAACAACAACAAATGAATAAAAGCCGTCTCATGCTTTAACACCAAAGCAGAAGGCGGCTTTTGCTATCATTGACTCAGGCTAGTTGATCCTATCCTGCTCCGCGTGGTGACTGAAAAGCCACAACTTAAAATGAGAATATCAACTTATTGCCCATATATCAACAGTTATTTTCATGCATTTTGCGACAGCGGAACGATTCTTTTTGTCACATTAGAAAACCCTACCGTCATTTCCAACGGCAGGGTTTCCTGATGCCTTTTTTAACCGGCCATGGCGGTTCCTTTGGCAGGAGGATGTTCCAGGTAGGTTACTTGTTTGTTCCGTTCGGCTTCCCAGTTAAAGGCCCATTCGTTGCGGAAAAGGACCACAAAGTTATCATCATCATCCTGTAAAACCAGGTTATCCATACTTTTCAAGGATTGGACGGTTAGGTTCTCCCCCACCGCCCATCTGGCTAAGGTAAAGGATAAGTGATCCAGGCTAATATCCACACCATACTCATGGGTCAAACGGTATTCCAGAACATCAAACTGCAGGATGCCTACCGCCCCAATAATCGGTGATTCAAAGCCAATGTCCGGGTTGCGAAATCTTTGAACCGCACCTTCATTGGTAAGCTGCTCAATACCCTTGACAAATTGTTTGCGTTTCATAGCGTCCCGGAGGTTTACCCGGGCAAACAGCTCAGGTTGAAATTTGGGGATGGCTTCATAGGAAAAAATACTTTTTTCTGTTAGGGTATCCCCAATACTAAATATACCCGGATCAAAAATACCAATAATATCACCTGGGTAGGCCTCATCGATGGTGGTGGCATCCTGGGCCATAAATTGTTTTGATTGGGCCAATCGAATGGTCTTACCAGTGGGAACGTGTTTTACGGTCATACCCCGTTGAAAGACCCCTGAGCAAATGCGGATAAAGGCAATTCTGTCCCTGTGGGCCGGGTCCATATTGGCCTGAATTTTAAAGACAAAACCAGAGAATTCCGCTTGTTCAGGTTGGATTAAGCCAACACTGGATTCCTTTTCATGGGGTGCCGGGGCCATTTTGATAAAGGAGTCTAAAAAGGCCCCTACCCCGAAATTAGTCAGTGCGCTGCCAAAAAAGACGGGTGTTAGTTCTCCCCGGGAGACAAGCTCCATATCAAAGGCATCCCCGGCTAAATCTAAAAGTTCCAGATCTTCCTTTAGTAAATTGTAAATCGGTTCACTCATGGACTCGACAATGGCCGGGTCCCCAAGGTCACCAACCTTTGTTGCTACGATCGTACTGCCATGACCGGTGCCAGTAAACAGTTCTATTTTTGAAGTGGCCCGTTCATAGATGCCCTTAAATTCACTGCCCCGGCCAATGGGCCAGTTCATCGGGTAGGATTTAATATCCAACACCTTTTCCAACTCATCCAACAGATCCAAAGGCTCTTTACCATGACGGTCCATTTTATTGATAAAGGTGAAAATAGGAATCCCGCGCTTGCGGCAAACATGGAACAGTTTTTTGGTTTGTTCCTCTACCCCTTTGGCCGCGTCAATAAGCATCACAGCACTGTCTGCTGCCATTAGGGTTCGGTAGGTATCCTCACTAAAATCCTGGTGACCCGGGGTATCCAAAATATTAATCTTATGATCTTTATAATCAAACTGGAGTACACTGGAGGTTACTGAGATACCTCTCTGCTTTTCTAACTCCATCCAGTCAGACACAGCATGTTGCTTGGATTTTCTTGATTTGACTGTTCCAGCCAAGCGCAGTGCTCCACCGTACAGGAGAAGCTTCTCGGTCATCGTCGTTTTACCGGCGTCAGGGTGAGAGATGATGGCAAAGGTCCTGCGCCTTTGAATTTCTTTTCTTGCTTGATTCATGCGAAATTTTATCCTCCATTTGAACGAGCTCTTTTATTTATGCAGCCATAATACCAACAATAAACTTAATTATACAATAGATAAATGCCCTAGGAAAAGTTTTGTTTATCGTAAACAAAAAGGGGACTCAAGGGGACGGTTCTTTTGTGTCGTTTCAACGACACAAAAGAACCGTCCCCTTGAGTCCCTCCTGCTTCTATTTGTCCTTAATTAAAAAATCTTGTTTGCAAAGCAGCACAGTTACCATGCAAGATATGATTGGACCTAAAATCAATTGCATAAGAACATTCGTGGGTGTCATGTCTACAGCAACCTGAGCAGCAAAAAGCTTATTCCCTGAAATAATGTTACTAAGGGCAAGGATTCCAACGAAAAGAGATCCTAGTATGTATTTTTCTTTATCCTTTAAATAGGATCCATGCTTGTAGCAATAGAGCATATAGAACCAAGCGTTGAAAAGCACCAACAGCATACCGATGGCTAAAAATAGCCATGATTTATGAGAAAAGTGCAGGCTAGAAACACCTATGGTATTGATGAACCCAAAGAGTGCTGCATGGGCAACTATTTTTTTATTTATAACATCTCTCTTCAGCACCTTCTTTCTATATTACATACATACATTATATATAATTGCCACAAAGTTGTCACTCGCCTGACAGTATATTCTGAAACTTTTTTGCTCAAGTAACCCCGGCCGGACAATAGAAAAACTGCCAATCACTGAGACGACAGTTTTTCTGGTTATTATTTATTTTCCTATAATTAATTCACCATCTAGGTATAGGCGCGGCTTAGGCAAAACAAAATCCTCATGCAGATCCGACTCCGTTAACCCGCCCATATGAGAACTATCCCCCACGGCAATATGAATCGTTCCTTTAATTTTTTCTGCTTCCAACACATTATCGGGCTTTTTAGCCTTGGGATTTGTGCCAATGCCTAGCTCCGCACAATTTCTCCGGTGTTGATAGCCTGCCTCCCCGAAGGAGAATAGCTTGGTAAATTCCTCTCCTACTTTGCCGCCACCCTCCAGGGATACCACATAACCATCCTGAAACGCCAGGGTCATATCTTCTGCCAGACCCGGATACCATCCTTTAGGAACTACCAGGGTTCCGTTGGCGGTTCCTTCCAGGGGTGCAATAAAGGCTTCTCCGCCGGGGAGGTTGCCCCATTCCCCTTTAACAGCATAAATGCCAGTGTCCGGTCCGCCTGCCCGATTTTCAATGCTGAAGCGAATATCTGTACCCCATTCCGTCGTAACCCTGGCAATTTTGGCCTTGGTTAATTTTTCAGCAAGGGCCTCGGTTTCCCTGCGTATCTCTTCATAATCCACCGCCATTGGGCCATCTTCTAAGAACATAGCATATTCTATGCCAGGCATACTGGCAATTCTCGCGCCCTTTTGGGATGCCCTTTCACGGGTATTGGTATGGGATAAGGAAAAGCTGGTTAGCAGAAAAATAACGTCATAGTCTAAGAATTTTTCGGCCACCTCCGGGGCAGGCTCCGTAGCATTTTGCCCGGTGGAAGGGAAAACCAGGTAATCTATTTGGTTTTCAGCGAATGCCTCCAGGGCAATATCATACACTGCCCTGGCAAACAGGGATCGGGTGGCTATATCGCTTATCTCAGCATAGCTAAGTTGCCATTGCTCTGGGTTGGGTACATCATTAACAATTAATACCTTTTCCCCAGCCTGTAACCCCATATTAACCTTGAACATCGAAATCACACCGGGTCTAATTTTTTCTATATCCATCACGGTACTCACTCCAACTAGCCAAATTTTTTCTCCACGGGAAGATACTCAATATTATATCCAAAGTGTTTCGGCCCAAAGCACTGGAGTCCCTTTTCGGTGCGCCATTCCTCTGGGGCGGGCAGGGCAAAAACCGAAACATTCATACCCGCTTGATAGTTCGGGTTCGTTACAGGTTCCTTGGTATCTTCACAGACCATGCAAATAAGATCGGGTACCGTTACATCTACTTCCCCATCCCGCCAGGCGATAATATGCTCGTTTTTATACCAAATTTTATAGTTGGAGCCGGCATAGTCCCCGGTTCCTTCCAGGAAAGTCTCTCCCACGGTAAAACCATCGATGGTATCCCAACCAAAATCCCTCACCGTTCCTTTAAATAACAGATAACCCTTTCCTGCCTGACACAGAGCTTCGGCTATATCCTTGTTTTCCTCTTTGGCTTCTCGATAGGCTTGGCCTATCTTTAATGCATAGGTAATGGCCCCTGGAATGACAGCCTTTCTCAAGTCTTTAGCCAAGGCCGGGTGATCCACCACACCGATGGAGTTTTTGCTGACCACTGCCATGGCCCTTACTAAGGCTTCCGCCCGCAGGTCATTAACAACTTCCTTGAGGATCACAACATCCCCAAACTCATTGGCCACAGCCATGGGGGCGATGGGTAAATCATTAATATAGTAGGTTGAGTGCTGTAGCTCCGGCACCGAGCGGCCGGCCGGATCTGCATCGATGATGTATTTACCGGTCAGTGCTCCCACATAAAAGGCCTTGGCCGTATTGCCGCCGCCCAATTCAGTGGATATTACGCCATAAAACTCCCTGCCCATGTATTCTTCCATGGCCCGGAAGGCCCGAACCGAAGATTCCTCTTCCAGCACCGGCAGCCCGGCATATTTTCTTTCTTCTTCTTCCGTTAGCGGAGATATGGCCCCACACATATAGGGTGTGGCTATATAGGCATCATCCGGCACTTCATTGAGATCAACCAGAATAAATTCCTTGCCCTTAGCCAAGGCATCATCAATCATGGCCAAGCCTTCCTCCAGGGCACCACCGCCGCCGGTACCCAGAATGGTGCAGCCATATAAAATATCATACAGATCCTGTTTCGTTAACTTTTTCATGCAGCATCACCTCTATTATTTTTTGATCCGATCCGCCAATTCTTTTAGTTCTGGATCGATTAAGACACCCTTGTCCATAATTTGTTGGCCATCCAGCCAAACGGACGAATTCAAACAAATACCGTCACAGTGGGATTTGGCATCAATACCATCTGGCGGACCATCTTCGGCACTGAGATAACCCAAACCCCATTCTGTGCAGCCCCAGACCCTTTCATCTTCGAGAATATTGCCGGTCAGTTTTGCCCCAGGGTTAAAGCCGTAACAACCATGGGCCACCCGGAACATATTGGGGTCATCAAAACTCTCCAGCCAGGCTTTAAATTCCATTGCCTGTGGCCCGCCACTGATATCGGTAACCATGCCCTTTTCTACCTTTAGCACCACTGGCTCCTTTAATAAGCCGCAAGGAGGAACCAGTGAGCCGTCAAAGACCAAGGTACCGTTAATGCTATCAAAATCCGGGAAGAAGGAAATTTGTCCGCCCAGCATATGTACCCCTGGCTGTGAAACATCCCCATCATCACAAATGATGTTTCTGGTAGGCAAAAACTCAAATGCCAGATCCATTCCCGCCGGAGTGGTAATACGCATCTTTTTAGCCTGAGCACTCCGCTCCGTCACCCTATGCTGAAATACGGACAAAGCCTTGGCATCCACTCTGCCAATAACTCTCACCATCATGTCAACATCCATGCCTACCAGACAGATATAGCGCAGTCTTTTGTTTTTTTCCATGGCTATCTCAAAGGGACTGGAGTACAGCAACCATTGGTTGTTAAACTCCACCCAGGCATCGGCATGGCTTAGGGCCCCTGCCAATGCTTCCACCGGCAACAAGGGGTCCGCTGCCTTACCAACACCCTGAGGTGCCGGCAGCCAAATAACCATTGGTTTTGCCCCCAGGACAAAGGCACTGCTGGCTGCAGCATTGACCACCCTTTCGTCTGACTCTGTGTCCGCCGTAATAACAATGGTCTCGCCGTTCTTAAGTTGAAACATATCCCTCATCAAGACATCCGCTGCCCTCTGCAACTCGTATCCGTATAATTTTGTCATTCCTTTGCCTCCGTTTCTGATCATTCTAATCGGCTTTCGACTCAGGGGGACGGTTCTTTTGAGTCTCTGGGCTTAAGACACTTGGGGTTGCTGACTCAAGAGAACCGTCCCCTTGAGTCTAGAATCTACATAGCCAACGACTAACCACTAACCACCAAAATGACATGCCGCCTGATGCCCCTCGCCAACCATCTTCAATTCAGGTTCCTTAACCCTGCAGACTTCCATGACTTCGGGACACCTGGTATGGAAGCGGCAGCCAGTGGGGGGATTAATGGCACTGGGGACATTCTCGTCCAAGGTCACCAGCGAATCGATCCCCTCGGTATCAATATCCGGGATAGCCGCAAACAATGCCTTGGTATAGGGGTGGGCCGGGTGGTTAAATACCTCCTCGGAGGTGCCATACTCCACCAATTTGCCCAGATACATGACAGCAATTTTATCAGACATGTAGTTAACTACACTTAAATCATGGGAAATCAAGATATAGGTTAGACCAAATTTCTCCTTAATGTCCTTTAAAAGATCAAGAATTTGTGCCTGGGACAAGACATCAATGGAGGAGGTGGGCTCATCGAGCACAATAAACTTTGGCTTTAAAGCCAGGGCCCGGGCAATGGCGATCCTTTGTCTTTGGCCGCCGCTAAATTCGTGGGGGTACCGATAGACACCTTCTTTGGGCAAACCCACCATGGCCAAAAGCTCGGCCACCTTTTCAGCCACTTCTTCGGCGGTGGGGTTGCCATGCACCTTGAGGGGTTCTCCCACAATGTCCCGGATCAAAAGTCTGGGGTTTAAGGACCAAAAGGGGTCTTGAAAGACAATCTGCAAATGTTCCCTGATTTCCCTTAATTCCCTCTGGTTTAACTGATAGATATCCTTGCCCTCGAACAAAACCTCACCGGCGGTCGGTTCTGCCAATCTTAACAGCACACTAACCAGGGTGGTTTTGCCGCAGCCCGACTCCCCTACCAAACCCAACACTTCCCCCTTGTGCAGTTCAAAGCTTACCCCATCCACAGCCTTGACCCAGGACACTGGCTTGGACAAAAAACCACCCCTAAGGGGAAAATGCTTTTTCAGATCCTTTACCAATAAAAGAGGCGTACTCATTTATCGCTCACCCCTTTCTCCACCAAGATGGCAGGCAGCAAAATGGGTGCCACCCAGCAATTTTAGAGCGGGGCTTGCACTGCTGCATGGCTCCTGCCTTTTTAAGCACCTGGAGAAATAAGCACATCCCCCATTCCTAACCGCTTCACCAAAGGCCACCAATTTTTTTAGGTCAATTTTTTCTTGCTTATTCTTTGGTATGGCCCTAAGAAACGCAGTGGTATAGGGATGTACAGGGTCCCGCAAAACTTCCCTTACGGTGCCCTTTTCCACAATTCTCCCTTCGTGCAAGATGGCCACCTGCTGACAGACCGCAGAGATAAGGCCGGGGTTATTGGCAATAAACAATACGGATACTTTTAAATCCCTTTGCAGTTCAGCAATCAGTTTTAAAATGCCAGCTTGAATCGTAACATCTAAATTTCTGGTTGGTTCATCCGCAATCAGCAGCTCTGCGCCACAGGAAAGGGCGATGGCAATAATAATCCGCTGACGTTGGCCGCCGCTTAGTTCATGGGGGTATTTCTGAATGATGTTTTTGGCGTCTGGCAGCTTTACCAGATCGATCGTCTCCAAAGCGATCCTTTCAGCTTCCCTTTTTGAAGTCCCCCGATTGTATTGAATCACCTGACGCAGCTGCTCACCCACAGTGAAAACCGGATTTAAGGTGGACATGGGATCTTGAAAAATCATGGAGATCCTTTTACCACGATAAAGCCTCATTGCTTGCTCTGTTTTTGTTAGGAGATTCTCCCCGGCAAAAATAATCTGGCCGCTTTCCACCACTGAGGGAGGCATGGCCAGCAGTCTAAGAATGGTTAAAGCAAGCACTGTTTTGCCAGCACCGCTCTCACCAATAAGGCCGTAGGCCTCCCCTTTATTAATGGCTAGATGTTCAATATCCAAGGCCCTTTTATATCCCTCAAAGGTTTTAAAACCCACCTTGAGGTCTTTAATTTCAAAGTAATGATTCATTTATTCCCCACTCCTAAAGCTTTCGGGTTTTTGGATCCATTATTTCCCTTAACCCGTCTCCCAGCAGGTTAAATACTAAAACCGTAACGAAGATGGCCAGGCCTGGGAAAATACTGTACCACCAGGCATTTAAAAAGTAGTTTCGACTGGTACTCACCATCAAACCCCAGTCAGGGGTCGGCGGCTGCGCCCCCAGGCCTAAGAAACTCAAGGAAGCAATGGTTAAAATCACGCCGCCAATATCCATGGAGGCCTGAACAATCACCGGTGAAATACAGTTTGGTACAATATGCTGAAAAACAATTTTAAAGGGCGGCGTACCAATGGCCCGGGCAGCCTTCACAAATTGCCTTTCCCGGATGGAAACTGCTTGACCACGAATGAGCCTGGTATACCAGGGCCACCAGGATAGGGCAATGGCCAACATGGCATTTTGCAGACTGGGGCCCATGAAGGCCGCAATGGTAATGGCCAAAAGCAAGGGCGGAAAACTAAGAAAAACATCGGTAACCCGCATGATCAGTTCATCAACAAACCCACCAAAATACCCGGCTATGGCACCCAAAGGAATGCCAATGAGCAAAGCCAGCCCAACAGCCAACAGGGCAGTTTGCAGGGAGATCCTGGTACCATACAAAACACGGCTAAAGATATCCCGGCCCAATTCATCTGTGCCAAAAAAATATTGGGCAGAGGGTGCCAGAAGTTTATCCTGGGGGTTGGTCTCTACGCTAATATGTTGGGGATAGGGTACGATTAATGGTGCCACTAATGCGATGACAATTAGGGCCAACACAATCAACAGGGATAACCTGGTAAGCCTATTTCTATTTAATAGATATAAAGAAAATCTCATTTCCTTAATCCTTGGTTTTAAAGCTTTTCCAATCGCTAAAGACATTGTTTCACCCCTTTTACGTGCGAACCCTTGGATCGAAGGCAATAATTATGTCAGCAACCAAATTTAAGATAACGTAAGCAACGGCCGAAAAGATCGTGACACCCATGATGGCCGGATAATCCAAACTGATCACAGCAGAAGAAATATAGCTGCCAATCCCTGGCCAGCTAAAAATGGCTTCAATTAAAAAGGTGTTCACCAGGGTATAGCCAATGGACAGTGTAACCACTGTAACCGTGGGACCAAGGGAATTTTTTAAGGCATATTTCCATAAAACTAAACGCTCTGGCAAACCGTAGGATCTGGCGGCACTGATATAGTCTTCGTTAAGAATCTCCAACAAAGCGGAACGTGTCATCCGAGCCACCAGCCCCAAGGGATATAGGGCAATGGTGATACCGGGTAAAATCATATGAATTAAGACATCTTGTAGAATAACAAAGTTACCGGTAATTAAACTGTCAAAAAGCAAAAAGCCTGTGATATTCGGAATCTCATACAACAGTTTAATATCCATGCTTAACTGATCACCCAGAGGCAGCAGACCTAGATAGCGGTAAAACAATAACTGTAAGAAAAGGCCCACCCAGAAAGTGGGAAGTGATACCGCCCCCACTGAAAAGATCCGGCTAAAGTGATCCACCATCTGATCCTTTCGCTTGGCAGAAAGCACACCCAGTGGAATACCAAGGAAAACCGCAATCATCGTTGATAGGACAACCAGCTCAATGGTGGCCGGCAGATAGGACTTTAACTCCTCTGCCACCGGCTGGTGGCTGCGCAGGGATTTGCCGAAATCCCCCTGGCTAAGATCCACCACATACTTGCCAAACTGCACGTATAAGGGCTGATCCAAGCCTAACTCTACCCTGGCTGCTTCAATTTGCTGGGGGGTGGCCCGTGGTCCCACCCATTTTGCTGCGGGGTCCGATGGAATGACTCGGGTAATAAAAAAGGTTACTGTAATAACACCTAACAAAACCAAAACACCTAAACCCAGTCTTTTAAGTAAAAATGAACGCACCTCGCTGCCCTCCTTTGGAAAAACGAAAGTGTAAGGGGCTATTCAATAGCCCCTTGTTCGTGGTATTTATTCACGGTAGGTATCATAGAAGAAAATGGTATTGGGGTAGGCTGCATTGCTCTTAAGCCCTTTAAACTGCTTGTTAAAGACCCAAACATATTGTTTATCGTAGGCAAAAACGGACGGAACATCTTCAATCAGCATTTGTTGGGCATCAATATACATTTTCTCTGCAGCCGCTCTATCAATACCACTCTTGGCATTGGCATCATCAATTAACTGATCGAATTTGTCATTTTTATAGTAGTTCAGGTTAAATAAAACTTCCTCTTCGGAATGGAAGAGGCTATACAGCCAACTGTAGGGACTGGCATAATCCACCCACCAGTACATACCTAGAATGTCTTGTCTATTCTTGGGATCTTTGCTCTTAGCCATTTCCCACTGACTATCCCAGGGCATACCCCTTACCTCTAACTCAATGTTTAACTTGGCTAGTTCTGCTTTATAAAGCTCGGCCGCCTTCTTTTCTGCCTCATCCCCGGACATATAAGTCAAAAGCAGTTTGAAGCCGCCATTGGGAATACCGGCCTGGGCCAATAGCTCTTTGGCTTTATTAAGGTCATACTTGTACTGAAACAGGTTTTCCCCATGTCCCCAATGACCGTAAGGGATCGGTCCCTTGGCCTGGGTAGCATAACTTCCCATGGCATATTTGACCACATCTTCATAGGGGAAAGCATAGGAAAGTGCTTGTCTTACCAGCTTATTGTTAAGGGGTTCCTTTTCCGTATTAAAACAGAAGAACAGGTTTTGGAAAGACGGGGCATCCATAATTTGCACATTGGCATTGTTTTTTAGGGCTTCCACATCTTCATAGGGCAGCTCAATGGTTACATCTGCTTCGCCCTTTTCCACTAACTGACGACGGGAAGAAGTCTCAGGTACTTTTTTAATAATTACTTTGTCGAAATGGTTACCTTCCCAACCTTGCCAATACGCATCAAACTTGGTTAGTACCACTTCTTCACCCATCTTGGTGCTTTGCAATTTATAAGGGCCGGTGCCTGCTTCATTGCCTTGGGAGAACCAATCCTCTGGCTGTTCCGCCACCTTGGGAGACATGATAAATGCTGCATAGCCGCAGCTGGCGATTAAATCTAAGGGTGCTGGGTAACTAAGTTTGAACTCTACGGTATAGTCATCCTTAATATTTATTTCCTGGACAGCATCCCAGATGTAGGCAGCACCTTGGTTTAGTTCCTTCGTTCTTTCAATGGAAAACTTAACGGCATCTGCTTTCATTTCTGTACCATCATGGAACTTAACACCTTTTCTAAGCTTGAAAACCCAGGTCAAGCCATCCTCGGACTTGGTGTATTCCTCGGCTAAAACGGGAGTAACCTTGTTCTCCATGGGGTCAAACCTTAGCAAAGGTTCGTAAATGTTGTTCATCACCACAATACCATTGGAAAATTCCACACTGGGGTCCCAGTCCAATACTGGTTCACTGTTAAAGGCATAATAGGCAATTTTAGCCTTCTGGGCTCCCGAATCAGCCTTATTACCGCCACCACAACCAGTAATCACGGTTAGGGCAAAAATGGCAAAAATTATCAATGCTATAAACCTTGTTTTGTTCTTATTCACAAGTCCACCTCCGTACCTTTTCTAGTCTCAGAACCAACCCCGAACCGATGTCACCCCCAATATTAACCTGGGTTCTGATCCTGTTTTTACATCATCCGCATGAATATGTACATCTTCTTATACATATACGATCACTTAGGTATATTTCGACAATATGATTCTGCAACCTTTGTCGAAAGTACAAAATGAAAAGCACTTGTTTTGTACAATAAACAAGTGCTATCGCATCTTATGAATTTTAACCGCCACCGCAAGCTGTTCGTAAAAACTACCTTCCAGACCTTCCATATTCAATATCTCTTTGATCTTTGTTAAACGATAGCGAATGGTATTCTTATGCTGAAAAAGCTCCTGGGCTGTCTTATTAACATCCCCATCATTTTCAATATAGGAGAGGGCTGTCTTAAATAAATTGGTATTGCTCTTACTGTCGTACTCCTGCAGGGGTAAGATCATCTCATCATGAAACTCCTTGACCTCCGGAGCTTCCTTAACAACCGATAAAATTCTATAGACGCCTAAGTCCTTATAATTCGTGATTTTCTGGCCGAGAACCTTCTCACCTAAGCTATTGGCATGAAGAGCTTCTTTAATGCATATACCCAGACTTTCCAGTCCCCGATAATGTCTGCTTATACCCAGGTTAAATTCCTTCACATAGCCCTCGATGGTTTGACTTAGGTAGTTTTGTTCTTTGATCAAATGGCTATGCTCCAGCTGTTTGGGTGTACTGATCAGTATTAGAATACCATCCTTATAAGAAAGCAGTGACCAGCCCGGCAGTTCCTTAAAACTTTCCCTTAGCTTCGAAGTAAGTCTGCAAATTCCTTTTTTCCCGGTACAATAAACGGCTGCAACATACTCCTGGAATTTAGGATTAATCTGTCGGGCTAAACCTCTGAGGTTATGTATATCCTTCTCCAATAAAAGTTTATCCACTTGCATTTCGATAATGATATTCTCTTTGTTTTGGATAATTAAATCCATAATTTCAGTAATGATTTCTGCATAGGGCAAGTCCCTGGAAACCATTAAGATTGGATACCTTTTTCGATCCGCCATGACCTTAATTTCCTCGGGCAAATCCGTCATGTACAGGTCAAGCACACAAAGACCACTGGAACCGGATTCGATCAAAGTCTTGACCGTCATGGCCAGACATGCCGGATCATCCTTAACCGCATAAAAGCTTGTTAAAAAGAAATCCCCTTCCCTCAACAATCCTTTATAATCTTCACAGTCAGGACATTCGACCACACTGACCCTCTTAATAAGCTTGTCAAAACCCCTTTGCCCCGCGATTATTTGTGCGTCTTTAAGAACATCCAAGGTCAAGGCATCGCGTATGCTTACTCCCATCGTCTTATCTCCGTTTCCATGGCTGTGTCAAAATATGATAGCTGTGGCTTAATCGCCTTGGGCTTTGGGCCTTTTGTCGTTATGCCGGATGCTCTTTCCCATGGCCCAAAGTTTAGATGTGAAAAATCAAGGCTGGCTTGCGTTTGGCGGGAGGGATCTCTGCCTTTGGGTAACCGATGATCAGGGGGCAGACGACCTTATAGCTTTTCGGTACATTGTATTTTGCCTTAAACGCTTCGGTATCACAAATATTTTCTGCATTACCAATCCAGCAGGTACCTAAGCCGTAGTTTTTTGCCGCCAGCATGATATTGCCTGCGGCAAGGGAAGCGTCATAAATATACCAATGGGAACGGCTATCTCCATAAATAATCAACAAACAGGGGGCATTGTAAAACATATTATAGTTTTCCTTGGACATCATGGTTTGGTACTGCCTCATGTGGGGGTAATGTTCCAGGTTTGCCAACCAATGCTCTCTGGATAAATCAGAGATTTTCTTTAGCTCCACTTGATCACGAATTACCACAAAGCCCCAGGGTTGATTACCGGAACCGGTGGCGGCCCTGGTCCCAAGGGTAATTAATTCTTGCAAAACCTCCGTTGGTACAGGCTGATCCTTAAAGGAACGGCTACTCCTTCGCTGCTTGATGCATTCAATTACATTCACGGTGCTAGCTCCTCAAGTAGTCTTTTAGCATCCGGGACATCCTCTTCCCTTACCTGTATCTGGACAGGCCCGGATATGGGGTTAAAACCTATATTTCCGGCACCAAATAAGCCTTGGAGAGATTCGCCCTTGGCAAAGTATGGAATGCCGGAACTTTCCAAAAGAGATTTAGCTATGGCAATAAGTCCCAGGTCCATCGAAGAAAACACCGTGTATAATTTACCGGGTTTTATGATGACCATCCGATCTTGCTCTTCCCTTACTTCCTCCACCAATGGTATCTTACAATCAGCACAATGGGAAAAACCCTCTCTATATTCACATTTACAGTTCGGGCAGATCATGACAACACCCCCAAATGCTTTTATACTATCATTCGCGAAACTCAAACCCTTTCCCTTCAAAAAACAATCGATCATGCTATAATAGTATGTCGTCAAGATTTAGCCTCAGCCGTTAGCTTAAGACCCCCTAAACAAAATATGCACAAAAAGCCCAAGGCCCAGGGCGGGAATGTTGTCAAGGGGTGAAAATAAAATAAACCGAGGCAAAAAGCGCCTCGGTCTTCTTTTTCTAGAGAACATCTGAAATTTTATACTCAATTCCATGTATCCCTTTATAATACTCTGGATACATTGGACCACCGCATGATTCACAACTAAACTGTGGTGGT